>JAVBYB010000300.1 GCA_030824255.1 bacterium | reverse complement strand
TCACGTCCAGCACCGCATTGCCCACCGCCATCGCCAGCGGCCCGCCGCCGAAGGTCGTGCCGTGCACGCCCTTGGCCATGCCCGAGGCAGCTTCCGCTGTCGCGAGGATCATGCCCATCGGAAAGCCGCCGCCAATGCCCTTGGCCGCCGCAAGAAGATCCGGCTCGCCGCCTGCAACCCACTGGTGATGGAACAGCTTGCCGGTACGCCCCGCGCCGCACTGGATCTCGTCATAGATCAGCAGCACGCCATGCTCGGTGCACAGGTCGCGCAGGCCTTTCAGGCACTGGTCCGGCACGATGCGCACGCCGCCTTCGCCTTGCACCGGCTCGATCAGCACGGCGGCAAGATCCGGCGCCTTGATGGCTTCCTTGAGCGCGTCATGATCGCCGAACGGAATCGAGCGGAAGCCCGGCAGGCGCGGACCGAAGCCCTCGCGATACTTCTCCTGCGCACCGGCATTGATGCCGCCCAGCGTGCGCCCGTGGAACGATCCCTCGAACGACAGGATGCCGATGCGCTCCGGCGCGCCCTTGGACCAGTGATAGCGCCGCGCGATCTTGATGCAGCCTTCGATCGATTCCGCACCCGAGTTGGTGAAGAACGCATAGTCGGCAAACGTCAGGTCGACATAGCGCTGCGCCAGACGCTCCTGCCCCGGCACGCGGAACATGTTGGATGTGTGCCACAGCGTGTTGGCCTGTTTGGTCAGAGCCTCGACCAGCGCCGGGTGGCAATGGCCAAGCGAGTTGACCGCAATGCCTGCAATGAAATCGAGGTAAGGCTTGCCCGCCGCATCATACATGCGCACGCCCTCGCCTCGCTCGAACACGACCGGGCTGGGGCCGTAGACGGGAAGCACTGCGTTCGACATGGGCGCATCTCCTTGAGTGACGCCGGGCGGGGGGAAACGAAACTCCAGACCTTGTTGAAGGGCCATTTTGGAAAGCGCGCTCAATGCGGCGCGCCGCCCCTTATGTCAATGAAAATGCGTGTTTTTGCCAGTTTCCTGGCCCCTGCCAACGCACAGGCCCCGAAAAAACGTCTCTACTTTTGTGACATGCCGCCCCGAATGATTTCAGTGCGCTGGGTGTGGGATGGCCCAGCTGCAAAAATAAAGTCGGGATTTCTCCGTCCCACCCCTCTGTCACCGACCTTATCTTGCGCCGCATGACACAGGCACGAACCGCAGCATACGGAGTAGTGACCCCGCCGCCTCTTCAGCATTGGCTGAATGCGGTGCTGCTGCTGTGCGTGAGCCTTGTGCACCGCGTCCGCACGACGTTCGGGATGTGGCGGCGTAGCAGGCAAGGTGATTGGCACACCGCGCCCGAGACGTACGCCCTGCCCCAGACGAAGCCGGACATTCATATCAAGGGAAAATCTGGGGCCGCCAGCCGCCGGCTGGCAGTCGACGCGCAGCGTCGAACACCGACGCTCACGCAAGCCACCAACATCGCCACACCCACAGAGTCATTCCCGGCCTTCAGCCGAGAATCTTTCTTTGTCTCAACGACCAGACAGAAAGATGCCCGGGTCAAGCCCGCGCACGACACCGTAAGTGGCGCACAGCGGGTGGCAAACCACTCTCGCCCTGTCATTCCGGACGCACGCGCAGTGTGCGAGCCGGAACCCGGGAGCGTCACACTCGGGCGTCGCCATGCGCGGCCCCGGTGGTCCCGTTCGCGCTTTAGCGCGCCGGGAATGACACGACACGTGTGTCAGCTCATAGCCTGAGCTGACCCCAGCCCACGCGCTCATGCCCCTCCGTGACCCCACGGCAGGGATCGCATCTTCACGCCCTCACTGGACAAACCCACGCGCCGCGCCATCCTGCGCGCCATGACAAACATCACCCAGCGCGTCGACGCAGCCCTCAGCTCAGCCCTCAATGAAAAACGCATCGTCGGCGCCGTGATCGCCGTGATGCAGGATGGCGAGCTTGTTCACTTCAAGCCCTATGGCCTCGCCAACCGGGAGGAGAACAAGCCGATGACGGAAGACGCCATCTTCCGCCTCGCCTCCATCTCCAAGCCCATCGTCACCGCCGCCGCGATGCGCATGATCGAACTCGGCAAGTTCGGCCTCGACACGGCCGTCACCGACTTCCTGCCCGACTTCAAACCAAAATCCCCCGATGGCGCGACGCCGACGATCACTATCCGCCATCTCCTGACGCACACCGCCGGCCTGTCCTACGATTTCCTCCAGCCCCCCGAAGGCCCCTACAACACCATCCCCGTCTCCGCCGGCATCGACGGCGATTTCACGATGGAGGACAACCTCGCCCGCATGGTGCAGGCGGGGCTCACCTTCCCGCCCGGCGCCATGTGGCTCTATTCCGTCGCCATCGATGTCCTCGGCGCGGTGATGGCAAAGGCCGAAGGCACGGATGTCGAAGGCGCCGTCCATAAATATGTCACCGGCCCACTGAAGATGACGGACACATCCTTCTTCGTCACCGATGCGTCCCGCCTCGTGCAGCCCTACTCCAACGCCGACCCCGAACCCGTCGCCATCGGCGACAACTTCAAGCAGCCCTTCGTGCCCGGCATGGCGCCGATCAATCTCGGCACCTCACGCGCCTTCAATCGCAATGCATTCCAGGGCGGCGGCGGCTGCATGAACGGCAAGGCGCTGGATATCGTCCGCTTCCTCGACGCGATCCGCGCCGGCGGCGCGCCCATCCTCTCGGAAGCCACCACGAAGCAGATGATGTCGAACCAGATCGGCCCCCTCCGCATCCTCTTCGACCCCACCGGCAACACCGCCTTCGGTTTCGGCGGCTCGATCCTGCTCGATCCCGCAGCTTCAGGCTCGGCGCTCTCGCCCGGCTCCTGGCAATGGGGCGGCGTCTGGGGTCATAGCTGGCACGTCGATCCCACGCGCAAGCTGACGATCGTGAACCTCACCAACACCACCCTCGAAGGCATGGTCGGCCAGATGGTCCGCGACGTTCAGGCAGCGGTAGCAGCCTAGCCGCCACTCTTATCTTTCGAGAGACGCTCAAGTTCTCGGCGCCTGACAAACTCGTAGAGCGCAAAGTCCTTTTGGGAACGTTGCCTGATATTGTCCAAACCCTCTTCGGAAATCTGATCGCGCCTAATCGCACGCGGATTGACCGTGTGATCGGCGATGTTGTCGCGCCGCACCTCGATCTTGCTGATATCGAACTTAGGGCGGACAACAGACACGGCCTCCCTTACGCCACGCTCCAAATTTTCTAGCGTATACAGAAACTGTGTTTCAGCCAGCTCGTATGGATCCAGGGAATCCGACGCCAGAAAATTGTACAGCCCGTCCTCAGGCAACCACTTAGTCCATTTCAGAAAGTGATCGCCACCCGGAAAATCGGGTTGGCCGCGATGAAGATAGTTGAACAAGGATATCGCTCTGTCGATCGGATCGCGAAGCACTGAGAAAATGTACCTGCGCTCCTTATGCATGTCTCGAAAGTGAGGGTGCGCGATCAGCTGGCGCATCCGTAAATGCCCCGAAATAAAAGTGATCTTGGGATCGACTGTCCACTCGTGAAAATCCTCCGCCGGAACGGATCGCACATTCTTCAGCACTGGAATTCTCAGTATCGCATGACTGCCGAACACTGGATAAAACATCGCAGTTGCCGACGTACCGGCAGTTTTCGGGAAGTGAAGAAATACTAGGTCAACCAATTGCTTGCCACTTCCCAACGTCAAAGGCTTGTTATTCTACTTCAAGAATCGTTAGCGACCGTTGCGTTTCGGCGCAACCATTAGTGTCGGGCCTCCCTTCGACAGTCTCGATCACCTTTGCCCTAATTTGATCCGTCGTTATCCGGATGAGGTCGAACCAGATCGAGCCCCTACGCATCCTCTTCTACCCCGTCGATGCACGCTCGCCGCTCTCGCCCGGCTCCTGGCAATGGGGCGGCGTCTGGGGTCATAGCTGGCACGTCGATCCCACGCGCAAGCTCACCATCGTGAACCTCACGAACACAACGCTCGAAGGCATGGTTGGCCAGATGGTCCGCGATGTTCAGCAGGCGGCCGTGGGAGCCTAGCGCTTCCGCCAGGCCTCGACGATCTCGATCGCCTTCGCCATGCACGCGTCGGGCGTCATCCGCGTCGTATCGATCCAGATCGCATCGTCCGCCGGCTTCATCGGCGCGTCTTTGCGCTGAGAGTCGCGCGCATCGCGATCCTTGAGCTGTAGCAGGACCGCATGCTCGGTCACCGCCTCGCCCATGCTGGACAGTTCCAGAAACCGCCGCCGCGCCCGTTCTTCAACCGACGCATCGACCCACAGCTTCACATCCGCATCCGGCGCAATCACCGTGCCGATGTCCCGCCCATCGAGCACCGCGCCGCCCGCCTGCCCCACAAACTTTCTCTGCAACGCGAACAGCGCCTGCCGCACCGCTCCGATCGCCGCGACAACTGACGCCGCCGTCCCGACGCCCGCCGTCCGCAGCTCACGCTCATCGAACTGCGACAGGTCGATCTCGCTCGCGATCGCCGCGCACGCCGCCTCATCCTTCAGGTCCACGCCCGTATCCAGCGCCGCCTTCGCCACCGC
>JAVBYB010000055.1 GCA_030824255.1 bacterium | reverse complement strand
CACAGAGCGTGATCGACCCGAAGACGGCAAGGCCCGCGCCCTCGCGTGGGCCCGGCTCCGAGATCGTTCGTGGAATCAGCATTGCCTTCCTGACCCTTGGCGGCTGGAAGATGCGGGGCGACTGGCCTGCGCTGGACAAGATGGTGCTGGTGGCGGCGCCCCACACGTCCAACTGGGACGGGCTGAACATGCTCGCGGCGGCAGGATATTATCGCGTGAAACTGCGCTGGATGGGAAAGAAGAGCCTGACGCGGGGCCCGTTCGGCTGGCTGATCAGATGGCTCGGCTGCGTGCCGATCGACCGCTCGGCCAGCCATGATGTGGTCAAGGCGATGAGCGATGCGTTCGCGGCGAGCGACCGCATGGTGCTGGCGATCCCGCCCGAAGGCACGCGCGCCCGCGTCGATGCGTGGAAAAGCGGTTTCTATCACATCGCGGTTGGCGCGAACGCGCCCATCGTGCTGAGCGTGCTCGACTACGGCACGCGAACGATGAGCATTGCGGCGGTGATTCATCCCAGCGGCGACTATGAGGCCGACCTGCCGGTCATTCGCGGGTTCTATGCCGGGGCTACAGGGAAGCATCGCGCCAGGACGTGAGGTATTTCCTGTCCGGGGAGCGATTGCACACGCACGTGTTTTGATGTGCGCTGCGGTTTCCGGCGGGGCGACGTCGCCGGTCGCATCCGAATGGCCGTGTCGCGCGTTATGGTGTGAAGCAGGGGTGCGTGCGCCCCCGCGCCGAAAGGGGACAATATCACATGACGACCGAGCAGGCGCTGGCATTCGCCGTGATGGGCGGAGCGGTTGCGCTCTTCGTCTGGGGAAAGCTGCGCTACGATCTGGTGGCGCTGATGGCGCTGATCACCGGCGTGCTGGTCGGCGTGATTCCCGCCGACCGCATGTTTTCCGGCTTCGCCAACGATCTCATCTGGATCATCGCGTCGGTTCTGGTGCTGAGCGCCGCCATCGCCCGTTCAGGGCTGGTCGAGCGGGCCCTGTCGCCGATCATGCGCTGGATGAACCGGCCGCAGGTCCAGATCCCGGCTTTTTCCGGGGCCGTCATGGTGCTGTCCATGATCACCAAGAATATCGGCGCGCTGGCGATCATGATGCCGATCGCGATGCAGAATGCGCGCAAGACCGGCACGCCGGTGTCCCAGCTGCTGATGCCGATGTCGTTCGCATCCCTGCTGGGCGGCCTCGTCACGCTGGTGGGCACGTCGCCCAACGTGATCGTGTCGAGCGTGCGCGAATCCATCGTGGGCGAACCCTATGCGCTGTTCGATTTCGCGCCGGTGGGCCTCGCTGTCTGCGCCGCCGGATTTGCCTTCCTTGCGATCGCGCCGTTCTTCATCCGCATCGACAGGCCTGCGCCCACGAGCGTCGCCGAAAGCCTGGAGGGCGCCCGCTATGTGACGGAGATGACGGTCCCCGAAGACTCCGAGTGGATCGGCAAGCCATTCTCCGAACTCGATGCCCTCAGCACCGAGGAAACCGATGTCCTGTCGGTGGTCACGGAGAAGAAGAAGGGCAAGCCATCGCCGGACAGGCCGCTGGTCGCCGGGGACCGCGTGATCGTCGAGGGCGAGCAGGCGGCGCTCGAAAAATTTGCCGCGTCAGCAAAGCTGGAGCTGACCGGCGACCGCCATCGCAAGGAAAAGGAAAACGCCGACGACGTGCGCGTGGTGGAGGGCGTGATCGCGGGCGATTCCTCGCTGGCCGGCCGGTCCGTTTCACAGAGCCGCCTGCATGAGCGATACGGCCTGAGCCTGCTGGCGGTCAGCCGCGAAGGCGCTCACTTGTCCACCGAATTGCGGTCCATCCGCCTGCGCGGCGGCGACGTGGTGATCTTCAAGGCGGATGAGGGGAATATCGCCAGCGCCTTCGCCGAACTGCGCGTGCTGCCCCTGTCCGAACGGGTTATCGCCCTCGGCAGCAAGCGTTTCGGCTATGCGCCGCTTGTGCTGCTGGCGGCCGCGATGGTGGCCATTGGCGCGGGATGGCTGCCGATCCATGTCGCGTTTGCGGCGGCGGCCGTCGGCGTGCTGGTTCTGCGCGTGATGAACATGAGCGAGGCCTATCGCGCGGTCGATGGATCGCTGCTGGTGCTTCTGGCCTGCCTCATTCCGGTGAGCGAGGCGATCGCCAGCACGGGCGGCGCCGAACTGCTGGCGGCGCCCCTTGCCCAGATGCTGGGGCCGATGCCGCCCTGGCTTGCGGTGGCTGCGCTGATCGTGGTGGGGATGGCGGTCACGCCCTTCCTCAACAATGCGGCGACCGTGCTGATCCTCGCGCCAATCGCGGCGGCGACAGCGACCAGCCTGGGCGTGGACGCCGACGCATACCTGATGGCCGTGGCGATCGGCGCGGCCTGTGATTTCCTGACGCCCATCGGGCACCAGTGCAACACGCTGGTGATGGGGCCGGGCGGCTATCGCTTCGGCGACTACTGGCGCCTTGGTCTGCCCTTGTCGCTGATCGTGCTGATCGTCGCGACGCCGATGATCGTGATGGTGTGGGGGTGAGAAGAGCGCCCCGATGCGGCAGGGTCAGCCGGTGAGGGGGTAGACCGCCTCTTCCACATAGCGGCTGCCGTCCTTCGTGCTGCGGGATGAGTACATGCAGAAATGGTCGGCGATGAAGGGTTCGGAGCGGAACTCGGCGGCGTCGGCGAGGAAGTGGGCGACTTCGGTATCGAACGTGCCGTGCAGGTAGGCGACGGTGACGTGCGGCTTGAACCTGCGGCCCTCGGGGGCAAGGCCCGCGCGGCGCACGGCGCTCTCGATGGCGTGGGCGAGCTGGAGCAGGGGCGGGCTCTCGGCGACACCTGCCCAGAGGGCGGAAGGTTCGCGGCCGCCAAAACTGCCGACGCCCTTCAGCGCGAGTTCGAACGGCGCGGCGACGATGCGGCCGCACTCCAGGTCTATGTCGCGGGCGGTGGCGTTATCGACCTCGCCGAGGAAGCGCAGCGTCAGGTGATACTGCTCGGGCAAGCGCCAGGCTGCGCCGGGAACGTCTGTCTCCAGCGTGGCCAGGCGGTCGGCGACGGGTTCGGGAACCGGCAGGGCGAGAAAGAGGCGAAGGCTCATCGTGGTTGCTTTGGCCGGGAGCGGCGGTTTGTGACGTAACCCAGCTTACACTGCCCGAAGTGTCCGGACGCGCAGGGGAATCAAGGGTTAGTTCGGTATTCACTCTCTCACTTTAACGCCAGATGCTGCGAAAACCCCCGGTTTTACTTGCAAAAAACAGGGCGGATGACCATTATTCAAAGGGACAGGCGGGCATTGCCCGCCGCAATTCGAGAGGGTTGAAAGAACACCATGGCTGACTTCCAATATGCCCAGTCGCGCACAGGCGCACAGACGGGCGATATGGCCACGGACGCCGGCCTGCGCAAATTCATGCTCGGCGTCTATAACAAGCTCGCTCTCGGCATCGCGCTCGCGGGCGTTCTGGCGTTCGTCGCCGGCACTGTGCCGGTTGTGACGAACCTCGTTTTCAACACGCCGCTCTACTTCGTCGTGCAGTGGGGCCCGATCGCCCTGATGCTCGGCTCGATGTTCTTCATGAAGAACCCGTCGCCGCTGGCGACCGGCGCCATGTACTGGGCCATCGTCGTGATGATGGGTCTGGGCCTCGGCATCTGGGTGGCTGGCGCGCAGGCGGCTTCTGCCGGCGTTCCGGTTGATTTCGCCTCGCGTGGCGGCATCACCTTCGACAACCTCAGCTACATCACGATCGGCAAGGCCTTCCTGATCACGGCTTCTGCCTTCGGCGCTCTCTCGCTGTTCGGCTACACCACGAAGCGTGACCTGTCGGGCCTCGGCTCCTTCGCCATGATGGCGCTGTGGGGCGTGCTGGCCATGTCGCTCCTGAACTTCATCCTGCCGCCGAGCTCGATGATGGAATGGATCATCATGGGCGCCGTGTTCGCCCTGTCGGCCGTGCTGATCGCGGTTGAAACGCAGCAGCTGAAAGAGGGCTACTACGCCTTCGGCGGCGACAGCCGCAGCCTCGCTGTCATGACCAACTGGGGTGCGCTGAACTTCTTCATCTCGTTCATCAACATGTTCCGCATCGTCCTCATGTTCCTGTCCTCGCGCGAATAGCGCCGGCCTGGAGCTGAAAACACCAAGGTTACAGAACAAGGGGCCCCGGATCGCAGGATCCGGGGCCTTTTGTTTTGGGGTTGCGGTCAGGTCAGTCCACCACGTTGAAGCGGCGCTTGTCGAAGACGCGGAGGACCTGGGCAAGGTCCTGGCCGCGCTTGAGGATCTGGCCGGTGGCGTTGGTGACGGAATAGGCGCCCTGGCGACGGGCCAGTTCGGGGCGTTTCTCGATCGTCCAGGTGGGAGCCTCGGAGGCGCGCCTGTGCATGCAGAAGATCGCGTGGTCGCGGAAATGGCCGATGGCGTAGTCGCGGCATTCGCCCTCAGCGACGAGGAAGCCGTAAGTTCGGAGGATCAGGTCGAGTTCGCGACGGTCAAAACGGATCTGCGGGCCAGGGGCGGGGAAAGCGGATTGTGCGGCCTCGGTTTGATCCGTCATGACGACTCCTGTGG
>JAVBYB010000429.1 GCA_030824255.1 bacterium | reverse complement strand
CTCCAGCAGGTTCTTGCCTTCGCAGGCGAGGAACATGCAGCCGCCGGAGAAGGCGCAGCGCACCTGGCGGCCCTTGAAGGTCTGCTCCAGCGCGATGAGACGCTCCATGAAATCCGGCGTCAGGATGAAGCGCGCCTCGATCTGGTCGGTGGAGTAGACCTCGAACGCCTTCTCGAAGACGGGGTCTTCCAGCTTCACGCGCTGGCCCTTGCCGGACTGACCGAGCTTCTTGAAGAAGTTGAGCGCGCCGGCGTCGCGGTAGACCTTGGTGACCCCCTGGAACTGCTTGTGGAATTTCACGATCAGGCATTGGCCACGGAAGACCGTCACCCACGTCGTGCGCGTGCGGCCCTTGCTGTCGGTGGTGGTGCGTCTTTCCTCGAGATGGGCCTCGAAGAATTCGAAGGGGACCTTGTCACGCTCGCCCGTGATGCGGTCCTCGAATTTCGAGCGATCCCAGTTTGGCACGAGATCGAGCGAGCGGAATGTGCTCATTTCGGCAGGCGCGACGGGCTGCACTTCGTAGTGGAGGCCGAATTCGCTGGCGACCGGCTCCACCAGCATCAGCTTGGTTTCCTTGCCCAGCTTGTTCAGCGCCATGGAGCCCCAGGCGCCCATGGCCAGCGCGATGACGACGCCGAGGAAGCCGCCGAATATCCAGCCGTCTTCCGCAAGGAAATAGCCGAGGCCGACCAAAGCGGCGATTCCCAGCAGGATGCCAATGATGACGAAGTTGCGCTGCCGGGCGACAGCCTTCACCCGGTCGTCCTCGCGCGCGGAGAGCGCGGGCTGGATGGTGGAGGTGAAGCGGTCGGCGAAGAACCCGAAATCCTTCGGCAGGCCGGACATGGCCTCGCTCAATGAAAGGATCTTCTGCTTCTCAGCCATTTCCGCCCCGACTCGTCAGCCCCATGTCCTGTCATATACGATGGTAGCCGCCTCGCGAATGGGTGTCAGACTATTGCGTCAGCCTCGGGGACGCCAGCATCTTGCCAAGGCCGCCTGGAACCGGAATGTCGATCGCGCCATAGTCTGTGTTCAACACGAGCTTTGGTCCCGCCTTGAGCACAAGCTTGCGCACGACAAGCACCGTGAACTCCGAGGCGTCCGCGATCTCCTGATCTGCGTCGATAAGAAACTCCCCTCTCGGCAGGTAGATGGTGCCCACGAGATAGTCGGCAAAATTGCTCGTGATACGATGACTGGTTTCCTTGGCGATCGTGTTGTCCTCCATGAACAGGAGGCCTGCCATCGGACCCGTGCTCGGCGCCGAAAGACGGACCTTGGCGTTGCTGGTGAACTCGAACCGTCCGTTTGTCCCGGTGAGAAAGACACCCACGCCTTCACCGGTGATTTCCGAGTTGCTGTCGACTTTGAAGTCCCCATCCTTGATGACGTACACGCCTGGCTCCATGGTCACCCTAGAGTTGCCGTCGATATAAAGACCCTTGCAGTATGTTCCCGGAGATATGCTGCCGACGAAGTCCTTCTTCTTGAAACTCGAGTAGTCGCACGCGCCGATCGGAGGCGCGGGACGCTCGCTTAGCGGGTCCCCTATTGGCGGGCAGTCCAGCAGAGGCGCAGGGGTGTAGCTGGAGAGCGACCCTTCCTTGCCGCCGCTCGAACAGATGAAGCTCGCTTCGATCCTTGCGTTGGACAGAACGCTGATGCCCTTCGGCTTCGTTGAGTTGGAGTGGATGGTGCAGTTCGGCGCCCGGATGATGGAGTTTGAATCCAGCGAAAGGGCGCGATCAGAATCCTCGTCGAGCGCGATGACACAGAGGTTCTGTGACTGACCATGCACCTCCGCGATTGCTTCGGCTTCCACAGGCCCTGCATTGGCGCCGATGGGGCCAGGGAAGAAGACACGCGGCGCTGTCGATACAACGACCCGGACGCCGTCGCCATCCGGCAGCAGCTCGGCCAGCGTCTTTGCCTCAAGCGAATAGTTGGCAGTCACGAAGGCCCTGGCCACTTCCGCAACCCGCTCGCCTGCGCCTGTTCCGGTGATCAGCTCGCTAGCAGCGGCGAGGGCCGCGCGATCCGCCACGGCCTGGACTTCGTTGCCCTGAATTCGCAGCGAAACGTAGTCGACGACGCCGCCCGTGATCAGGACTGCAACACCCAGCAGCGCGCTCGCGTACAGCGCCATGCTGGCACCCTTGGCTTGGGCCAAGTGATCGAGAACGAGAAAGAAGCGTGAGCCTGATCGCATCACGCAACTTGTTGGCGCGCTCTGAGACCAACGCATTAACGCGAGCGAGCGAACACGGCAGGTTCCCGCTAGAAAATGCACGAGGGAACTTTGGTTCCCATGGAACTCAGTCTGCGGACTAACCCATGTTTATCAGCGCCGAGTTTGATTTACTTTTTGATCTGTCCGAGGTCGCGCACCGCGCCGGTGTCGGCGGACGTGACCAGAGCCGCATACGCCTGAAGCGCCGCGGACACGACGCGCTTGCGGTTGTGCGGTGTGTAGGCGTCCTTGCCGCGTGCTTCTTCTGCGCGGCGGCGGTGGCCGATGACGTCGTCAGGGACGGCGAGGCGGATGGAGCGGTTCGGAATGTCGATCTCGATCGGGTCGCCCTCTTCCACCAGTGCGATCAGGCCGCCCGCCGCAGCTTCTGGAGAGGCGTGGCCGATGGAGAGACCAGACGTGCCGCCGGAGAAGCGGCCGTCGGTGAGCAGGGCGCACACTTTGCCGAGGCCGCGCGATTTCAGATATGTGGTGGGGTACAGCATTTCCTGCATGCCCGGCCCGCCCTTGGGACCCTCATAGCGGATCACCACGACGTCGCCGGCGACGATCTTGTTGTTGAGGATTGCGGCGGCCGCTTCGTCCTGGCTTTCGAAGACGCGCGCGACGCCGTTGAACTTCCAGATCTCTTCCTCAACGCCAGCTGTCTTAACGATGCAGCCCTTCTCGGCGATGTTGCCGTAGAGCACGGCGAGACCGCCATCCTTGGTGAAGGCGTTCTCCTTCGAGCGGATGACGCCCTTGGCGCGATCGCGATCAAGCTCGGGCCAGCGTTTTTCCTGCGAGAACGCAACCGTCGTGCGGACGCCGCCGGGGGCGGCTTTGAAGAAGGTCTCTACCTCTTCATCGTTCGACTGGCGGATATCCCAGTAAGCGATGGCGTGGCCGAGCGTAGGAGAATGCACAGTGCTCGTTTCTGTGTTGAGCAGGCCGCCGCGCGCGAGCTCGCCGAGGATGCTCATGATGCCGCCGGCGCGATGCACGTCCTCGATGTGAACCGTTGAGACGGCTGGGGCGACCTTGCAGATGCACGGTGTCGCGCGCGAGATACGGTCGATGTCGTCCATGTTGAAATCGATGCCGCCTTCCCGCGCCGCGGCGAGGATGTGGAGGACGGTGTTGGTGGAGCCGCCCATCGCCACATCGAGCGCCATGGCGTTCTCGAACGCCTGCTTGCTGGCGACGTTGCGCGGCAGGACGCTCATGTCGTCCTTCTCGTAGTGACGGCGTGAGATATCGACGATCAGGCGACCGGCCTGCTTGAACAGGCGCTCCCGATCCTTGTGCGTGGCGACGACCGTGCCGTTGCCCGGCAGGGAGAGGCCGAGCGCCTCGGTGAGGCAGTTCATCGAGTTGGCAGTGAACATGCCGGAGCACGAGCCGCATGTCGGGCAGGCTTCGGCTTCGACCGCCGCGACCTGCTCATCCGAGATACGATCATCGCCCGCCTGCATCATAGCGTCGATGAGGTCGAGCTTGTGTTCCTTCGAGACGCCGGTCTTCGCGTCTTTCCAGACGACCTTGCCCGCTTCCATCGGACCGCCGGAAACGAACACTGCCGGAATGTTGAGACGCATGGCGGCGTTGAGCATGCCGGGCGTGATCTTGTCGCAATTGGAGATGCAGACCATCGCATCCGCACAGTGCGCATTGACCATGTACTCGACCGAGTCCGCGATCAGGTCGCGGCTGGGCAAGCTGTAGAGCATCCCGCCATGGCCCATCGCGATGCCGTCATCGACCGCGATGGTGTTGAATTCCTTCGCAACGCCGCCCGCCGCCTCGATCTCGCGCGCGACGAGCTGGCCCATGTCCTTGAGGTGGACATGGCCGGGCACGAATTGTGTGAACGAGTTTACGACCGCGATGATCGGCTTCGAGAAGTCGCCATCCTTCATGCCGGTCGCGCGCCAGAGCGCGCGCGCGCCTGCCATATTGCGGCCAAAGGTGGTGGTGCGTGAACGGTAAGCGGGCATGCCCTAGCTAAAAAGGCAAAACCGGCCTTTCCGCAAGGAAAAAGAGCCGTGACGCGGCAATCTGTGCCCCGAGTCAGCTTTGGCCTACCGGCTCTGGATCGCCGAGCCGTTGCTGAACATGCGGAGGATCAGGATTTCGTCGCCTTGCCGCCGGCTGACGATGACGTAGGGCGTTCCCTCGATTGGCAGCTCGCGCACGCCCTGGCGGCGGGTCTTGCGGCCGAGCTGGTCGAAGCGGATCAGCTGCTGGATGCGGGTCTCCACCAGAGATTTGTCGCGCGATGCGTTGGCGATATGGCCCGAAGACGACTGGGAGATCAGCGCTTCGAAATCATCGG
>JAVBYB010000335.1 GCA_030824255.1 bacterium | reverse complement strand
CTGGACGGTCCGATCCGGCGGCGGCTGGCGGAGCTGGGACCGGGCGCGGATCCGGTACGCGCGCGCAATCGCGGGACGTATGCGTTCAAGGGCATGTGGTCGGTGAAGCTGCGCAGCGGCGGGTATCATGTCGACCATGTGCACCCTCAGGGATGGCTGAGCTCTGCCTGCTATGTGGAGACGGTGCAGCCGAAGGCGCGCGAGGGGTGGATACGGTTCGGGCAGCCGGGCGTGATGACGCGGCCGCTCCTGGAGGCGGAGCACCATGTCGAGCCCCAGCCGGGGATGCTGGTGCTGTTCCCGTCCTACATGTGGCACGGCACGGTTCCGTTCAGCGGCGAGCAGAGCCGGCTTACGTTCGCATTCGACCTCGTGCCGGGCGGCGCGGACTCATGAGCTCGGCCGGCTTCCGGATATGGGACGACCTGCAGCACATCCAGCCGGGCCATGATTTCGTCTATGAGTTGCTGGCCCACACGCGCCCTGTCCTCTACCTCGATGTGGGCGCGGCGTCTGGCGCGACGGTGGTGAAGGCCAGGCAGTATGCGCCGGATGCACGCGTGGTCGCGTTCGAACCCTTCCCCGGCAATATCGGCTTCTTCCGGAAATCGACCGAGGCGATGCGCGGCGTCACGCTGGTTCAGAAAGCTGTCTCGAACGACCGCGGCACGCAGGATTTCTACGTGCCGCACGTCATCCAGGCGGACGAGCAGGCAAACCACTGGGGCGCGATGGCGGGTTATTCGTCGGTCGGGTTTCTCACGCCTGACAATACGAGCCCGGATGCGTCCAAGGTGATCCGCGTCGAAAAATGCAGGCTCGACGATGAAGTCGCCGAACCTGTCGGCCTCCTGAAGATTGACGTTCAGGGCACCGAGTTCGGCGTGCTGGATGGCGCACACAGGCTGATCGACCAGTTCGGCGTCGACCTGATCTTCTCCGAATTCTTCGGCGACAGGCGCGTGCTCGATCTGCTGGAGAGCAAGGGCTACGACGTGTTCGATACGGCCTATCTCGTCTTCACGCCGGACAATCCGGTGGGCCCGATGCTGAAGGACCCACAGTCCTTCCCGCTTTCGACCGGCGCGCGGGGCTATTCCGGCTATCTCGGCCAGTCCATCGCGCGGGAGAAGGACGGGTATTGCGATTTCTTCAAGCATGGAGGCTGCCAGACTGACCTGTTCGCGGTGCGCAAGGACCTGACGCCGGGTATCCTTGACGCAATCGCGGCGCTCCCGCGGAAATAGGCGCAGCAGAACAAAACGATCGTTCACAGCAAAGGTCTGGACCGGCGCGGCGGCGACTGCGAGGATCGTACTTCATTGCTTGCCGGGGACGACGTATGCGCGGGTGGCTGAGCGCTTTTCTTGTATTTCTGGTTGCACTGATGGCCGGGCCGGCCATGGCGCAGCAGAAGATCGCGCTCGTGATCGGGATCAGCGATTACAAGGTCGGAGGCAAGCTGCCTCAGACACTGATTGATGCGGGCAAGGTTTCAGCCTCGCTGACCGAGGTGGGGTTCTCCACGACAACGCTGGTGAAGCCGAACCTGTCCAAGGCTGAGCTGGAAGACGCCCTGCTTGCCTTCAGCGAGAAGGCCGAGCGGGCTGATGTGGCTGTGCTCTACTTTGCCGGGCACGGCATGCAGTATGCCGACGACAACTGGTTGATCCCCGCAAGTGCGGACCTGCGCTCCGAGGCGCATATCCGGCTGCAGGGCGTGCCGCTGGCCGATGTAGTTGAACTGATGAAGCCGGCGCGGTTCAAGATCATCATCCTCGATGCGTGCCGCAACAATCCCTTCGTGCTGAGATGGGGCGCGACGCGATCCGCCGGGGAAGGCCTTGGCCGCATGATTGCGGCGGCGATACCGACGGGATCACTGGTGGCTTTCTCTGCGGCGGCAGGTCAGAAGGTTCCGGACAATGGCGTCTACGCCGACGCGCTGGCGAGGTGGATCAAGGCGGAAGGCATTGAGCTGAGACAGTTGTTCGATCGCGTGCGGCGCGACGTGCAGCAGAAGACGCCAACCGCCGCGCCGGAATACACGACCAAGTATGACGGGCTGTTCTCGTTCACGGCGGGACATACGGCAGACCCCGCAGCCCTCGCCCCCGACCAGATGGCGCAGGCGCGCATCTCGGAACTCGAGCAGCGGCTGGCGGAGCTGGAGAAGCAGTTGCGAGCCGCGCCGCCAACGACGGGCGCCGCATCATCGACCGTGATCAACGCGCTGGTGGAAAGCGGCATCGCCGCTTACCGCCGCGAAGATTATGACGCTGCCGCGGACAGCTGGCGCACGGCCTGCGAAGGCGGCCATGCCATCGGCTGCGCGACACTGGCGAGCCTTTATGAGCTGGGGCATGGCGTTGAGCCGGACGACAAGGAGGCGCGCCGACTTTATAGCAAGGCCTGCAGCGCCGGCAGCGACGTATCCTGCGCGGGATTGGGCGCGATGTATGAAAGCGGGCGCGGCGGCGCGCAGGATTTCGACGAGGCGCGCCGTCTCTATCAGAAAACGTGCACGACGGACGAGACATCCGGATGCGTGTATCTCGGGCGGCTGTACCTGACCGGCGTCAGCGTCGCGCAGGACCTTTCGCAAGCGAAGATGCTGTTCGAGATGAGCTGCAATGACGAAACGGTGCTGGGCTGCGCAGGCCTTGGCAGTCTCTACGCAAGCGGCGCGGGCGCGACGCAGGACTTTGCGGAGGCGCTGCGGCTGTTTGAAAAGGCATGCGAGGGCGGCAACGTCTCGGGCTGTGCGGGGCTGGCCAATCTTTATGTCGACGGGCTCGGCTTGGAGAAGGATCTGCCGGAGGCAAGGCGGCTCTATGAGGCCAGCTGCGAAGCCGGCGAGCCGACGGCGTGCGTCCTGCTTGGCGACTTGTTGCGCGAGGGGCAGAGCTTCACGCAGGATTATCCGCAAGCGCTGCGGCTTTATCAGAAAGCCTGTGATTGGGGCATACCGACTGGCTGCACAAACACAGCGGGCATGTATCTCAACGGCTTTGGCGTGACGCAGGACTATGCGCACGCTTCGATCTTCTATGATCGCGCCTGCGGCGGCGGAGAGATGATGGCTTGCATCATGTCTGGCGACCTCCGGCTTGACCAGGGCGGACCTGGGGATCGTGACGGGGCGCTGCAGCTCTATCGTCAGGCGTGCGAGGCCGGCGAGGAAGACGGCTGCACGCGACTGCGCGAGGCGGAAAAAACGCCTTAGCGATTTCCCGGAGCCGCGCCGACTTCAGATCGCCACGACTGGCGAGGTGTATTCGCCGGTCTGCTTCTCGCGATCTATGAGTGTGGCGAAGGTGGTGCGGAGGCCGAAGCCGCCGTCGGCGGTGAGGCCGGGGACGGCGCCGGGGTGGTCCTTGATGAGGCGCTTCTGGAGGTCTGCGACATCGGCGCCCGTGCTGCCGGGGCGGAGGCGGAAATAGCCATTGTCGAAGGCGGGTCCGCCATGGAAGGCGAGCGCGGCCTCCTGCCCTGTAAGCAGCATGTAGAGGAAGCTGGGCTTTGCATCGCTGGCAAGGAAGGCACCGTCTGCGCCGACCAGACCAGCGGCGGCCTGGAAGGTTGACCACTGGCCTGTGGATCTGCGGCGGCCCTCGCCCGTGTAGCCGCCGGGCATGACCTGGCATCCTGCGCAGCTGAAGACATCGGCGACGCCGCCCGCATGAATGTTGTGCGCTTCGCCGCGCGTCCATGCCGTGGTGTCTGCGTATGGATCGTAGGCGAGATCCTTCGCCGTGCGCAGGACGACATAGCCGCTGGCGATGCGGAGCGCGCCGCGCTGGATCGACTTCGGCTTGCCCGCGAGATGGGTGCCGACACTGTAGTTGTAGAGGCCGGTGGGCAGGAGGCTCGCGCCCACGCCGCGCTCGGCGAGGCTCATGTACATGTGGGCGACGGCAGGCACGGTGGAGGCGCGATAGAGCGTGATGTGGTCATCCGCCGTGCGCCAGAGGCCGACGACGCAGCTGCTGCTGAGGTGGCTGGGGTTGCCGACTTCGAGGGCGTGTTCCTTCGCCCAGGGATGCGAGAGCTGTCCATCGGCGATGCGGCAGCCGCGCAGGCCGAAGACGATGACGGGGCGGCCGGTCTTGGTGAGATCGAAGGCATTACGCTGTGCAAGCAGGCGCAGGACGCCGGCGGACAGCGTGAAGGCGGGCGACTTCAGCGGCAGAACGGCGAGATGCGAATAATCCGGCGCGCGATCGGCGGCGGGCCAGGCATAGGCGGGACGCTCCGCGACGGGAACGTCGCCGTACTTGCGGGCGCTGATTTCGGCGATGCGTTCGGGGGTGAGCGGCGGGGCCGGGAAATCGGCCTTCATCTTCTTGAGATCGAGGACGGAGCGGTAGTCGGAGACGAAATCAGCGCCGCCGATCATCTCGAGCTTCTGCGCGGCGACGACTTCCATCTCTGAGAGCACTTCGTCGAGGACGGTGTCGTAATCGAGGGCGGACCAATCCGGCTGCTGCGCGTGGGCCGCGAGGCCAAGCGATGGCAGGGCGATGCCCGCGGCGAGCGCCCGCCCGACAAACTGTCGCCTGTCCATTTTCCCCTCCGGCCCCTTCGATGGTGGAGG
>JAVBYB010000302.1 GCA_030824255.1 bacterium | reverse complement strand
GCACGGCTTCCGGCGCGGCGTCGTAGACCCAGGTCGACAGACACCAGATCATGACGCCCCACCCCAGCAGGAAGCCGCCCGTCAGCGCCGAGAGGAAATGCGTGTCGGGAGATGTGTAGGTTGTTGCGCCATCGATCGGCCAGCTGAGTAGGTCGAGCGTGAGGCGGGCGGGCTCGGACGTCTGCGCCATCGTGCCGAGAAAGAAGACCGGTGCGAATGACCCAACGACAACCGCAGTTATCTTCAACCAAAGCTTGTGCATCCGGTGTGTCACGGCGGGCTCCTCTTTTGTCGGGCAGAGGTTCGGACCTTGTGATGCGTCAGACAATTACCTCGGAGGTAACTGTTGCGCGCGCGGCGGCGCGCTATGGTGGGGGATGAGTGATTTTGCCGAGACGTTGAGAGGCTGGCGGAAGACGCGGCGGTTCAGCCAGATGGAACTGGCACTGGAGGCGGATGTGTCTGCGCGCCATATCGCCTTCCTCGAAACGGGGCGGGCAAAACCCAGCCCGGACATGATTGGACGGCTGGGAGATGCGTTGCAGATGCCGTCGGCGTCGCGCCACCAGATGCTGACGCTGGCGGGGTTTGCGACGCGATACCCCGGTAGGCGATGGGACGCCGAAGCTTGACCGGTTCGATCCACACGGGTTTAAATTTCAGCCGGTTTCAGGACAGGGTTTGAAATTTTCCGTAGCGGGATCGAGGCTGCAGCGGCAATCATATTGGAGATGAGCGAACGTAAGGGGGCGTGACCCTCAAGCCCTTTCCGCCCATTTCCGGATCTTTCCGGGTCGTTTTTTTCAGCGGCCAACGAACTGCAGTGCGCAAACCGAAGGCCTACAAGTTTCTTTGACGGCGTTCTTGACGGTGCAATAAAATTTGACGCTAGCTCTACGAGCGACAGCGAAAGATGGCGAAGGGTCGATCGATAATCGAGTGGGAGTGACGCCCTCGAGGTCGTGCACCTCTGGCGTCCGGTCGGCGATGCTGCTGCCGGGGTCGTGACCCATTTCAAGCGGCCCGCCATGGCTGGGCGCAACACGGACACGCCCTATATGCCGATCTGAAAAATGAGTTCAGATCTGCTTTTCGCCCTCGGACTTTGCCTCGCCGGACTGGTTGTCCTTGTCATCGGCGCAGAGCTGCTGGTCCGCGGCGGCAGTGCGCTTGCCAGACGCCTGAAGGTTCCGCCCATTCTGATAGGTCTGACGATCGTCTCGCTGGGAACCAGCGCGCCAGAGCTTGCCATCGGCATAGATGCGTCGCTGAAGGGCAATGGCCCTCTGGCCGTAGGCAATGTCGCCGGCACCAACACCGTCAACCTTCTGCTTATCCTGGGTCTCAGCGCGCTGATGCGACCGTTGAAGCTGGAAACGGGAACGCTGAAGTTTGACTTGCCCTGCATGATGGTCGCCGCACTGGCGCTGCTGGCCCTGTCGTTGGACGGCGTGCTGACCTGGACGGATGGCCTTATCCTCCTCACCGTCGCAATCGGCTATTCCGGGCTGCTGTTCCGCGCTGCCCTTCGCCAACGGGCCGAAGCCAGCAGGCAAGCGGGCGAGACGAACGAAAGCGAGGAAAAGCCCGGTGTCGCCACGGGTATTGTGCGTCATGCCGCGATGCTGCTTGGCGGCATTCTGATCATTGTGTTTGGCGCGGATTGGCTGGTGAATGGCGGCATCAAGGTTGCCGAAATCTGGGGCGTGTCAGACGCCTTCATCGGCCTCACTGTGATTGCGATCGGAACGTCCGCGCCCGAACTCGTCACCACCGTCGTCTCAACGCTGCGCGGCAAGCGCGATATCGCCATCGGAAACCTGCTGGGCAGCAGCACCTACAACATCGCCTTCATTCTGGGTGTCACGTGCCTCTTCCCCGCCCAGGGTATTTCGGTCCCGGAGGAACTCCTGATGATCGACATACCCGTCATGATCGGCGCGGCGCTGCTCTGCTTTCCGGCCTTCCTGGTCGGAAAGAAGATGTCGCGTCTGGAGGGTGGGCTGTTTGTCGCTGCGTATGCCGTTTATCTTGGCTACCTGCTGATCGCGAGGACCTGATCGGCTGGCGAGATCGCCCTTGGCTTCCGCGCGCAGCCGGGGCAATAGCGCGGCAGACACGCCGAAGATCACAGGTCATGCGACATGGGACAGGGCAAGCACGCCATCGCCTCTCAGGAACGCCGCGTAAAGCGGCTGGGCTATCGCTATGGCGTCCTGCTGATGAAATCCGCCAAGCCGTTCGGCAAGATCGCCGAACACGGCGGATACCTGCTGCGCGACGAGGAAACGCGGAAAACCGTCTTCGGCAACAAGGGCTACGAGTATTCTGCCACGCTGGATGAGGTGGAGGAATTCCTCCTCGCCCAGCCGAAGGTCCGCGACGACGAAGAAGAGTAGTCCGTCCGCCTCCCGATAATTCACAGGCTTGTTCGCGCCTCGCGCGAAGCCCGCTTGCCGCCACTGTTGTTCATGTTATGTTCTCGTCATCCAGAACAGACGGTGCGTATGAACGACCGGCAGGCAAGGAGACGGCAATGCCCGCGACCGACCGGCTATTCTTCGCGTTGTTCCCACCCGCCCAAACAGCCACGCAGGTCTATTCACTCCAGCAGGATCTGCGCATCCGACACGGCCTCTGGGGCCGGCCGATGGCGATGGACCGGCTGCATGTTATGCTGTGTCATGTCGGCGATTACATCGGCCTGCCGCATGCAATCGTCGCCAAGGCGAGCGAAGCGGCAAGCCGCGTAAGCGCTGCATCCTTCGACGTGACATTCGATCGTGCGCTGACTTTCTCCGGCCGCCCGCGCAACTGCCCTTTCGTCCTGCGCAGCAGCGAAGGCGCCCCCGGCGTTCAGTCGCTCCAGTGCGAGCTCGGCAAGGCGATGACGTCGTGCGGCCTCGGAAAATTCGTGCGGCCCTACACGCCCCACATGACGCTTCTTTACGACACCGCCGACGTTGGCGAACACGCCATTGATCCCATCACATGGCTGAATACCGAATTCCGCCTGATCCACAGCCTCCTCGGACAGACCCGCCTCATAACGCTCGGCGCGTGGACCCTCAAAGGCGCCGTGGCCGAAGAACGCGAACTCCTGCGCGCGGGCTGAACCACGTCATCGCTGCAGTCCTCTCTCGCCGAAGGCAGGGGAGGTTGATGCGAAATGGCCAGAGGGGCTGCCCGCGAAGCGGGCGGACCTGATGCTCGACTAACTCGCCGAAGTCGCCGCCGCCACGCGGCTGAAATCACCCAGCTGGCAGGGCGTGCCTGTCTCCTGCACGTAAATGATCTGTTCGCCGGAGCAGACCGTCATCCCGCGTATTTCCCACGTGAACCCGCCCTGGAATTTCAGGCCGGAGCATTGGCGCGGCAGCTTGTTCACCCACACCTCGTTACCGGTCAGCGTGAAGCGGATCTCCTGATCGCTGATGATCTCCTGTTTCTGGATCCGCGTCGGGTTGATGCAGCGGTCCGCCTGCGCAACCGCCTGGCCGTCCTGCGCCGGCGAGGCGCAACCCGCGCCAGCCAGAAGGATTATGGCGGCTGTCGCGATGCGCCATTGGTGTCTCATGACGGTTCTCCCTTTTCCCGAAGCGTGCGCCTCGCCGCGCCGTCGCGCAATTGGTTCCACTGCATGAACGCACAAACCCCGTTGCCGCATCCCCCGACCACCTCTAATTTTCGCGCGGGACGTAATGGGAGATGTGCATGAAGCCGGTTTGGGGCGTGTCGGCGGTGATCGCGCTGGCGTTATCGGCGTCTCCCGCGACAGCTCAGGACAAGGCAAAGACCGACGCCTGCGCTACAAGCCCCACCCATGCCTGCGTTCTCGATCTCTTGTGGGACCAGATGGCCCGCGTCCCGCGCGACTATCAGGCCGAGACCAGGCGCGCCTTCATCGACGCCGCCCTGCTCACGGGCGACCAGTCGTTGATCGACCTCTACATGCAGCGCACCGAGTGGCGAAACGCCGACGCACTCAATGCCTCCTACATAAATCTCGCGCGTGAGAAGAAGGATCGCGCCACCCTCATCAGCCATGGCGACAAGGCAATCAGCGGCGTCAGGTATGACTGGTACCAGCTCAGCGCTCTTGCGCAGGGGCTGGCCGAAGTTGGCGAGATCGAACTCGCCTATATGGTGGCAGACCTCATCCCCCACGGTGACGAAGACAGCGTCACGACGCTGAACCTGCACACTCACGCGCGCGAGGTGATTTCCTTCCATCACGCAGAGCCGATTTCGCTGCGAAAGTGGGCAGACGACATTGCGACCGGCGAAGGCTGGTGGACTGAAGAGGATCTGGCCTGGCTGAAGTCTGCACCTGCGCGCACCTCCGATCTCAATGCGTTCTCGGCGGAGCTGCAGGAGCGTTATCGTGCCGATGGCTGGAAATATCTCCGCGCCCTCGTGCGTCTCGCGCCGCAGATGACGGCTTCGCGGGACGCAGCCCGCATCTTCAAGGCGCATATCGAGACGTGGGCCGACCCGCGCAACAATGATGCAGCAGAGCTCGTCCTGGCCATCGCGGCGCGCGCCACGCCCGATGTGCGAACCGCAATGCTGCAGGCATTCGATGCTCGCCAGCCATCGCCGCCGCCGCGTG
>JAVBYB010000516.1 GCA_030824255.1 bacterium | reverse complement strand
AGTTCGAGGCCCTCGCCGCCCACGACGCAATGGTGATGAGCCATGGCGCCATCACCACGGTCGCCGCCTCCTGCTTCAAGATCGCCAACGACATCCGCTTCCTCGGGTCGGGCCCGCGTGCGGGTCTCGGCGAGTTGGCGTTGCCGGAAAACGAGCCGGGCTCGTCGATCATGCCGGGCAAGGTGAACCCCACTCAGTGCGAAGCCCTCACGCAGGTCTGCGCCCACATCATGGGCAACAACGCTGCCATCGCCTTCGCCGGCAGCCAGGGCCATTTCGAGCTCAACGTCTTCAACCCGATGATGGCCTACAACTTCCTGCAGTCCGTTCGCCTGCTGGCCGATGCCGCCATCTCCTTCACCGACAACTGCGTCGTCGGCATCGAACCGCGCATCGACAACATCGCGAAAGGCGTCGAGAACTCGCTGATGCTGGTCACCGCCCTCAACGAGCGCCTCGGCTACGACGCCTGCGCCAAGATCGCGAAGACCGCCCACAAAAACGGCACGACCCTGCGCGAAGAAACCGTCGGCGGCGGCTACCTGACGGATGCCGAGTTCACGAAACTCGTCCGTCCCGAAAAAATGATCGGACCGAAATAAGCATTACGCCAAAACACGCCCTATCTTTCCTCCTGCACCTGCTGGCGACATCCGAATCCGGAGCCCCAGCAACAGCAGGAGGAAGACATCCATGCGTATCGTTGCGATAGCGCTCGCCGCCGCCGCGCTCACTGGCACGGCTTCTGCCCATCACGGCTGGGCTGCCTACGACTCCACGAAACAGCAGAAGGTCACCGGCACGGTGGCCGAGCTGAAATGGGAACAGCCCCACGCCATCCTGTGGGTCAACAAGGACGGCAAACGCCACGAAATCTGGCTCTCCCCGCTCCAGCGCATGATCGACCGCGGCCTTCAGAAGGAAGCCCTCACCGTCGGCAAGACAATTACCGTCGACGCCCAGCCGCACACGAAGAACGCCAACGAGTGGAAGGCCCACGCGATCACCCTCGACGGCAAGACAGTCGACCTGATGCGCTGATCTCTGGACCGCCGGGCCCCTGCCCGGCATCTTGAGGCATGGGGATCGATCGCTTCCAGAGCTGGCGCTCACGCGGATATCTGCCGCATCTCGACGCCATCCGACATCAGCAGCACATCGTGTTCAGTCTCTCTGATGCTGTTGAAGGCGTGACGTATTCCGGCGGTCCAGCCGACCACCGCCGCCAGCTGGAAGCCTATCTCGACAAGGGTCGCGGCGAGTGCCTGCTCGAAAGGCCAGGCCTCGCGAAGATCGTGCAGGACGAACTCCTCCGTCTCGACATCGAGCGTTACCGCCTGATGGCCTGGTGCGTCATGCCCAACCATGTCCACGTCGTGATCGAGCAGATCGAAGACATTGCCGGGACTGTGCGACGCTGGAAAAGCTGGACAGCCCGCGAGATCAACAGGGCGACAGGCCGCTCCGGGCCATTGTGGCGTCGTGAGTATTTCGACCGCGTGGCCCGGGATGAACAACATCTCCAGACAATGATCCACTACGTTGAAAACAACCCGGTAGCGGCAGGTTTGGTAGCCTACCCGGTTGACTGGCGATGGTCCTCGGCTGCACACCGGGCCGGTGCCGGGCAGGGGCCCGGCGGTCCAGAGTAAACATGCCCTACAACGCTCCTATTTCCCAGATCGCCCACACGCTCTCCCGCATCGCGCGGCTTGATGAGCTGGCCGCCACTGGCGCCTTTCCCAATTTCGACGTCGAGCTCGTCGCGCCCATCCTCGAGGAAGCGAACAAGCTCGCGCGCGACGTGCTGGCCCCGCTCAACCCCATCGGCCACAAGGTCGGCGCCAAGCTCACTGACGCCGGGGTCATCGCTGCTCCCGGGCTCTCCGACGCTTACCGCCAGTTCGTCGAGGGCGGCTGGATGAGCCTCGCCTTCCCGGAACAGTTCGGCGGACAGGGCCTGCCGAAGCCCCTCGCCCTCGCCGTGTTCGAGATGATCCACGGCGCCAACATGGCCTTTGGCCTCTGCCCGCTCCTCTCCTTCGGCGCCATCGAAGCGCTGCTCGCCCACGGCTCGCCCGAGCTTCAACAGATGTACCTGCCCAAGCTCATCTCCGGCGAGTGGACCGGCGCAATGAACCTCACCGAGCCGCAAGCCGGCTCCGATGTCGGCGCGCTCACGACGAAGGCCGTGCCCAATGGCGATGGCTCCTACGCCATCACGGGCCAGAAGATCTTCATCACGTGGGGCGACCACGACATGACGCCGAACATCGTCCAGCTGGTGCTCGCGCGCCTGCCCGATGCTCCGGCCGGATCGAAAGGCATCTCGCTCTTCGTCGCGCCGAAATTCTTCGTGAATGCAGACGGCTCGCTGGGCGACCGCAACTCGTTCAAATGCATCGGCCTCGAACACAAGATGGGCATCCACGCCTCGCCCACCTGCGTGATGGAATACACCAATGCAAAAGGCTGGCTGATCGGCGAAGCCAACAAGGGCCTTGCCGCCATGTTCACGATGATGAACTCGGCGCGCCTGAATGTCGGTCTCGAAGGCGTCGCTGTCGGCGAGGCGGCGCTACAGGCCGGCGTCGCCTACGCCAAGGACCGCCGCCAGGGCTCCATCTCCGGCGAGAAGGGCTCCGTCGCCATCATCCGCCACCCGGATGTGCAACGCATGCTGCTCACCATGGCCGCCAACGTGCAGGCCGCCCGCGCCATCTGCTATGCCTGCGGCAGCGCCGCCGACATCGCCGAACACCATGCGGATGAAGCCACCCGAAAGACCGCCAAGGCCCGCGAAGACCTGCTGACCCCGCTGGCGAAAGGCTGGTCCACCGACCGCGCCATCGACGTCACCAATCTTGGCGTCCAGATCCATGGCGGCATGGGCTTCATGAGCGAAACGGCCGCCGCGCAGTATTATCTCGATGCCCGCATCACACCGATCTACGAAGGCACCAACGGCATCCAGGCGATCGACCTCGCAGGTCGCAAACTCTCCATGGATGGCGGCGCCGCGATGAAGGCGATGATCGCCGAAGTCCGCGACAACGCGCGCGAACTGGCGGGCGTCAACGAACCGGGCTTCCTGCATCTTTCGCAATCGCTCGAGCAGGCCGCCGACGCACTCGACAGCGCGACCGAATACATGCTCACCGAAATGAGCACGAACCGCGACAAGGGCCTTGCCGCCGCCACCACCTATCTCCGCCTCGCCGGCGATGTGGTGGGCGGTCACTTTCTTGCCCGCTCCGCCTGGCAGGCGCGCGATGAAGCCGACAGCGGAAAAGCTCTCGTCCTCGCATCCTACTTTGCCGGCGACACGCTCTCTCGCGCCCAAGGCACAGCACGCGCCCTCAGCGAAGGCGCCGAAGCTGTCTTCACCGATGCTGGCGCTCTGTGGGCCGACGACTGATCAACCCGCCGTCGCCACGCGCGGTCGCTGGGAGGTAAACCACGCCACGACGATGTACGCCGCCAGCGCGCCCACGATCGACAGCACGAAGCCGCCCTCCCATCCCCCGAACAGCATGGGCGCCGCGTCATAGATCCCCTCGCCCAGCAGCGGCGACATCAGCACGCCAACATGGCCATCGCCGATGAAGCTGAGAAGCGAACCGGTGATCAGCGCGCCGACTGCCGCGCGCTCGTCGCCGAACTTCGTGTGCAGGCCGAACAACAACGCCACCACAATGCCTGCAGATCCGAACGACGAGGCAAGATCGACAAGACCCTTGATCGTCTCGCCTGACGCCGCGATGAACAGCGCAACCAGACCGGCCATCGCCGTCATCGCGCGGCCAACCCGCACTTTCGCCTTTTCCGACAGGTTCGGGAAACGCGGTTCGACGAGGTTGCGCGTCGTCAGCGCCGAGACAGCCAGCAGCGTCGTATCCACCGTGGAGAGGATCGCCGACACCAGCGCGCCCATCAGGATCACGTACAGGGCCGGGGCGAGATACTGCTCCGCCAGCTCCGGCAGGAACGCGTCCTGGCCCGAAGGCACAAAGCCCGCCGCCGTCCCCACCAGGCCGATGATCACCGGAACCATGCCCACGCACAGGTAGAGCCCCGCCGCGATGTAGCAGCCCTTCCGCGCAACCGATGCAGACGTCGCGCCAAGGAAGCGGGCAATCGCCTCCTGCGCCACCAGCGATCCGACGATGGGAATCATCCATCTGTTGAGCGTCGCAAGAAAGCCTTCCGGTTCGCCTGCCTCGTTGAAGCCCGACAGGGAGAGTTGCTCGGGGCGGATATTTGCGAGCGAGAACCCATCCGTCATCAGCACGACGACCAGCAGGATCGCGAGGCCGACGATCAAAATGGAGCCCTGCACGATGTCCGTGATGACATCGCCCAGCAGGCCGCCAACGGTCGTGTAGACGATAATCACCGCAGCCCCGATCAGCAGGCCCACGGTCAGGTCGAGTCCCGTCACCGCCGCCACGATCTCGCCCATCGCCAGCAGCTGCGCCGACGCCCAGATCACCGACGTCGGAATGCTGAGGGCCGCCGCCATCCAGTTGGCCGTCGGGCCGAAACGCTGGCGGAAGAAGTCCACGAAGGTGATGACGCCCGCCTCACGCATCTTGAACGCAAGGAACGTCGCC
>JAVBYB010000189.1 GCA_030824255.1 bacterium | reverse complement strand
CATCGATGAAGACGTGTGCGGCGATGTCGATCACCATGTAGTCTCCATAGTCGACCACGCCGACGCCGCCCGGAAGCGAGGCGGTCTTCAGCTCGCCGGTCCAAAGCGCCGACAGGCTCGCGCCCCAGAAGTCGCCGTCATAGGAGCCGCTGGCCTTGGCGAGGCTGCGAGGAACGCGCGGACGCTGGGCGCCGTTCGGGTCTGTCGTTTCGGAGTCGGTGTAGCTGGCGACGGCGGTGAAGCCATTGTTGAAGTCCGCCGTGCCGCTGAGTTCAAAGCCCCGCACTTCCACCGTGCCGGCGACGTTCTCAAAGAAGCCGTTGCCGTCGAAGAAGGTCGGGTCGGTGAATTGGGGGAACAGGGCCGCGCAGTTCTGCGCCGGTATGGTCGGGTCGCAATCCACGAAGCCGATCAGGTTGTCGATGTCGCGTGCGAAGTAGGTGGCCTGCCAGCCGAACGAGGGACCGGCCACGAATTGTCCGCCGATGCCGATGTTGAAGTTGGTGCTCTCCTCGGGCGCCAGATTGGGATTGCCGATCTCGAACGTCTCGATGGCGTAGAGGTTTTCGGCGGTGGGGAGGAGGAAGCTGGTTCCGATATTGCCCTGTGCATAGAGCGCGTCGGAGAGATCGTAGCGGGCGCTGGCGTTCCATACGGTCGAGCTGGCGCCGCCGGTTTCAGTGTAGCGCGTACCGAGAGCGAGGGAGAGATTCTCGATCAGGTCGTCGGTTGATCGCAGCTGACCGAAGACCGCGTGAACCTCCTCCTCCTGCTCCGCGATGAGCAGGACGTCATCCTTGCCCGAGTAGGTCTGGTAGTCATAGCCGACGAGGTATTCGAATGGGCCGCCGGGTGTGAACTTCGCCAGGGCGTTGATGCCCTTGTCCTCGAAGCCCCAGTAGGTTTCGTTGTCGGTGACGACCTGATCCTGGATGCCCGGACCAGCGCCGCCATTGGAAAGGCGGTTGCGGATCGTGGTGTAGGTCGAATCCCAGTCGTGCCAGTAGCCCTTCACCAGAACCTGCGCCCAGTCGGAGGCGGCGATGTCGATGCCGATGCTGGCGATGTCTTCATCGCGTTCATTCTTGGAGTAGGCGACCAGGCGGGGGGCTGTGTTGTCGAGACGGGCGTCGGTGTGCTGGTAGCGTGCGTCGACGGCGACGCGGTCGCCGAGTTCGAAGCGATATTTGGCGCCGAAGTTGGTGACGTCCGAGCTGCGGTCGCGGTCGGTCGCACTGGGCGCCCACGCGTCATAGGTTTCGAAGCCGTCGGTCTTGTTCTGCGAGCCGAACAGTACGTAGTTGCCGGGTCCGAGCTGGCCCCGGACATAGCCGTCATAATGCAGGCTGTCGTTGGTATCAGCCCCGACCGTGACCATGCCGTTGAAGTCGTCGGTATATCCGCGCGTGACCATGTTGATGACGCCGGCCGCGGACTGGGTGCCGTAGAACAGGCCTTGACCGCCCTTCAGCACCTCGATCCGCTCGATCATCGAGGCGGGGAGGGTGTCGCTCATCGTGGTGGCGTAGAGGCGGTTGTTGATGCGGACGCCATCCACCAGAAGGAGCATGTCCTGGGTGCGCGAGCCCTGCAGAGAAATGTCCATGTAGCTGAACGGGCCGCCGCGCGAACCGACGAACAGTCCCGGGACCTGCATCTGAAGGGCCTGCTGGGCGTCGATGTAGATCTGGTTGCGGATGGTTTCGGTGTCGACCACTTCCAGCTCCGAGCCGTATTTCTCGAGTTCCTGGGGGAGGGTTTCCTCGATCGTCTGGCCGACAATGATCACGCGGTCGGTCGCTTCAGTCTCTGCGGGGCCCGCCTGCGCCAGGGCGGCGGGGGCCACAAGGCACAGGGCGATGGCGCTGGTGCTTCCGGCCAACGTGGTGCGCAGATGTTTGAGTTCGACCACAGTAGATTTCCTTCCCGTCCACGATTTGGCGCAGCGGTTTCAATGGCCACGCGCTCTCAATGTGGAAGGTCATAGGAAAATCGTTCAACGTCAGGGAGTTAATTACCGTTACAGCTGACGTTACAGCGCGTAGCAAGGCATTCTGGCCGCGTAACACCCGCGGTCTGCGTCTGATGGCGTAACGTCAGTTGGCGAGGCGGTCGTCGTACGGGCTATCGAGGGCGAACAGGGGAATGGTGGCCTCCACGCTCTCGCCAGTTTCGTCTTCGAAACGATAGGCGCCCTGCATCATCCCGGACGGCGTGGTAAGGGGGCAGCCCGAGGAGTACTCGAACGTCGACCCGGGGCGCAGCACGGGCTGCTGGCCGACCACACCGTCGCCATTCACCAGCTGGATCCGCCCGTCGCCATCGGTGATCCGCCAGTGGCGGGTCTTCAGCTGCACGGTGCGGCTGCCGCGGTTCTCGATCTGGATGTGATAAGCCCAGAGGTATCGGTCATCCTCCGGCGAGCTCTGGTCGTCGATGAAGGAGGGACGGACGCGGATGAAGATCCCGTTCGTCTCGGTTTCGTAAGGGTGGCCATTCATGGCAATGCGCGCCTTTCCCGGTCCAGCAATCCGAAGGGTCAAGGCATAGGGAGAAGGGGCGCGGACCTCAAGAGTCCGCGCCCCTTTCATTGTCGCAACGATGGCGTTGGCGGGGAGGCCGCGCCTACGAAGCGACTTTCTGGATGAAGTCGCCTTCGATCTCGACAGAGACGTCGTCGCCGATGTTCGGGACGAGATAGTCGAGGCCGAAGTCCGAACGCTTGAACGTGCCGGTGGCGGAGAAGCCGATGGCCGGCGCCTTGGCGAACGGATGGGCGGCGAGTTCGCCGGCGAAGGTCACGTCGAGGGTAACCGGCTTGGTGACGCCCTTGAGCGTGAGATCGCCGGTGACTTTCGCGGTACGTTCGCCCGAGGGCTCAACCGAGGTCGAGACAAAGGTGATGGCCGGGTGCGCGCCCGCGTCGAGGAAGTTGGTGGAGTTGGCGAGATCGTCTTCCCACGAAGTGAATTTGGAGCCCGGATGGTTGGCGGCGTAGTCGGCCGGGTAGCCAACGACCAGGTCGGACGGCTTCAGCGAGGCCGTGACTTTCGTGTTGGCGATGTTGGCCGGATCGAACGCCACGGTGGCATCGAACGTCTTGAACTTCATGCTGTAGAAGGCGAGGCCGAAATGCTGGACCTTGAAGGTCAGGCTGGCGTGCGTCGGGTCGACGACATAGTCGCCGGCCGGAACAGTGATCGCGACGGGCGTCGGAGCGGCGGCGGTTTCAGCGACCGGAGCGGTGGTTTCGGCAACCGGTGCGGCTGCAGGCGAGCAGGCGGCGAGCGCGAGAAGTGCAACGCTGGCGCTGAAGAGAAGCGGTTTCATGGTGGAGACGTCCCTGAATGTCTTGTCGAACAGCCAACCGTGAGCGGTCAGTGTTCCCGTGATCGCCGATATAACTCATTTAATTGCAAGTGCAACTAAAACGAGACTTCAGGCCCGCTGATCGGGCGACAAGGCGGCCTGCCGCCCGCTTTGCGCATGACTAGAGGGCCTGCTCGAGATCCTCGGCGACATCTGCCGGGTCTTCCAGTCCGACGGACAGGCGCACCCATGTATCATCGAGCCCGATCGCGGCGCGCTCGTCTTCCGTCAGCGTCCGGTGGGTTGTCGTTGCCGGGTGGGTGATCAGGGTTTTCGCATCGCCAAGATTGTTGGAGATGTCGACCAGCCTGAGCTTGTTGAGCATCGTATAGGCTGCATCGCGCCCGCCCTTGATCGAAAAGGCGACCATGGAGCCGCCGCCGTCCGGCATCTGGGCTGCGTGGATGTTGTGGTGCGGGTGGTCGCTTCGGCCCGGATAGCGCACCGCGTTGATCTTCGGATTTGTGGCGAGGCGGTCGGCGACTGTGCGCGCGTTGGCGGACATCGCGCGGACGCGCAGGTCCATCGTCTCCAGGCCTTTCAGCACAACCCACGCATTGAACTGCGACATCGATGGGCCGGTGTGGCGATAGTATTGCTGGATCTGGTCCTCGATCGCTTTCGTCTTGCCGAGGATGGCGCCGCCCAGTGTGCGGCCCTGGCCGTCCATGTGCTTGGTCGTGGAGTAGACGACCCAATCGGCGCCGAGTTCGAGCGGACGCTGCAGGATGGGTGAGGCGAAGACATTGTCGACGATTAGTTCGCCGCCTGCTGCATGCACGAGGTTGGCGACGGCGCGGATGTCCACGGCGTCCAGCAAAGGGTTGGACGGTGTTTCGATGATGGCGAGGCGGCACGGCTTGCGCGTAGCCTCTTCCCACTGGCCGAGATCGGAGCCGTCAACCCATGTCACCTCGACGCCCATTTTCGGGATGACGTTCTTGAGGATCCAGATGCACGAGGAGAACAGCTGGCGTGGGGCGACGATACGGTCGCCGGGCTTCACCGGCGCGACGAGCATGGTGTGGATCGCGGCCATGCCGCTGGCCGTGGCGCGGCAATCTTCCGCGCCCTCGATCTGGGCGAGGCGTTCCTCGAACATGCGCACGGTGGGATTTGCATACCGGCTGTAGATGTAACCGGCTTTCTCGCCCGCCATGCGGGCTGACTGTTCTTCGGGGCTGTCGTAGACAAAGCCGGAATTTAGATAAAGCGCCTCGGATGTTTCGCCGTGCTCGGAGCGCGCAAG
>JAVBYB010000082.1 GCA_030824255.1 bacterium | reverse complement strand
GGTCCGAGGCGCGGAAGAGTTCGATCGCGCGTTCCCAATTGCCCATGCCGGCGGCGACCATGGCGCGCCAGAGCGCGGCGGAGGGTTCAGCGCGCAAGGAGCCGCGCGAGAGATCCGCCTCGGCATCCTTGAGACGGCCTGCAGAGTAGTTGGCCGCGCCGCGCATGCCAAGGAAGGCCGCGTCGACTTCCATTTCCGGTCGGCTGCGCAGCGCTGCGCGAAGCACGCCGATCGCCTCGTGCGCCTGATCGTGGCCGAGATAGAAGCGCACAAGGTTCATCGCCGCTTCACCGCCGCCGGGCGAGGCGGGATCAGCCTCTGACGCTGCACGGTCCAGTGCTTCCAGCTGGCGGATATACTGCACGCCGCGCGAGGCGCCCCAGGCGGCGAAATCAATGAAGGCGGGATCGACGGTGGTTTTGGTGAAGGCGGTCACGTCGAGCGGGGCGTCCGGCGCGGTCTGGGCGCTGGCGGTCATCGAGATGACGACGCGCTCGCCTTCCATCATGACCTGCACGTCGTCCGACTTCGGCGCGATGGCGAGGCCATGAGCGGAGGCAGGCAGGGAGGCTTCCACGAAATCGCGCGGCGTGGTGAAGGCGGTGGACGGACCATAGGAGACAGCGACGGCGACCTGATCGCCAATGACAGGATCCTCGAACCAGATGATGCCTGCGGCGCCGATGAGCATCACCTCGATGCGCGAGCGGCCGTCATCGCCGGGGCGACGCTCTGCCTTCACGAAGCGCTGGGGTTTTGTGGCGGAGGACGCGATGCGGACCTTCCACACCGTCTCGTCGGATTCCGCGGAGACGCTGAGCCCTTTCGGCATTTCGATGCGCAGGATGGTGGCGTGCTTTTCGCGGATGGCGCGCACACGGAAACCCGCCGGCAGGCTGGTCGAGTCGAGCTTGAGGTCTGCGTCGGCGGCGAAAACAGCCCAGGCGACGGAGCCGCGAGCGAAGATGGCGGCGGGGGCGGGGGCGGCGAAGGGCAAAGAGAGTTCGAGGCCGCCGGCGATGGGGTTGGCCTTGACCAGCACGACGCCGTTGCGGGGTGACGGGTCGGACCAGCTGGGCGCCAGCGTGGTGACGCGCTCACGACCGCCAAGAGCGCTGGTGTCAGCGGGCGGCGTCGGAAGGCTGCCGGAGACAGGCTGTTGCTTCGGCGGCGCGAGCATGATGGCGCCGGAGGGGTCTTCCTTTGGTGGTACAGGCGCCTTGGCGGCGGGCGCGGGCGAGACGGCAGGCTTGGCCGCCTCGGGCGGGGCTGGCTTGGAGATGTCGATGACGGGCGTTTCACCTTCAAGGAAGTGCTTGATCGGCAAGCCATCCTTCGAAGCAACGGTGACGAGATAGCCCTTGTCGTTGTTCTCGCCGGTGAAACTGGCGAGGTTGGCGGGCGGCGTAATGCGCAGATAGGCAAGATCGGGCTTGGCGCGACGGCTGAACTGCAGCTTCAGTTCACCCGGCTTGTCGGACACGACACGATAGCTGGCCCGGTTGTCCCAGTAGAAGGCGATGCGCGAGCTGTCGCCTGACTGGCTGCCGCGAACTTCCAGTGGCTCCATCGGCGCGGGCGGCGGAAGCGCGGCGATACGCTTGGCTTCGGCAGCCGCAGCATGTTTCGCGACGAGCGGCGAGACCAGCTTGGGCGGCTTCGCGGCGGAGGTTTCGGGGATCAGATCGACCGCGACGAGATCCACCGAGGTCGAGACCGCGAGACGCGGCGCCTGTTTCAGGCCGATGCGGGCGGTCATGCCGTCCGGGTCCATGCGTGTGACGGCGGCCCATGTCGGGAGGGCCTCTTTCAGCTTGTCGAGATTGATCGTCACCTTCTCGTCGAAGGTCAGGATCAGCACCTGGTTGGCGACGCTGGCGCTGATGCGCGGGGCGGCTTCATCGCCATCGGCCCATTTGGCTGTGATGCGTGCATAGCTGGGATTGTTCGAGAACGTCAGCTGGACGGCGCGATCGGCAAAAGCCGGCGCAGCAAGGCTCATCGCCGCCGCTCCGAGCATGGAGAGGCGGAACGCCCAACCCGAGGGAGGGCGCGTCAGGCTCATGTCGGCGAGGCTGTCGTGACAGGAGCCGTCGTGGGCGTGGCGGCGGGCGCGCTGGTCGGCATGGCCACGGGCGGACGCGCAAGGTCGGCGAGGAGGCGTGTGAGCGATTCGGCGCGCTTGGGCGACATGGAGGACATGACGGCCGCCAGCGTTGCGGGCTTCATCGACTTCGCGATGTCGGTGAGGAGCTTGTCCTCCATCGTATTGAAGATTTCAGCGGCGTTCTTCGGCTTCATCGCCTCATAGGATTTCACCAGGGAAGCCATGCGCTCGTCGGCCTTGGCGTCCATCTGGCCGAGCAGTTTCTGGATGTTGGCCTCGACGGCTTTCAGTTCGGCGATCTGTTCGTCGAGCCGGGTTTCGGCTGCGCTGGCGGCGGCCTCACGCGTGCCGATCTCCCCCTCGCGTGCATCTAGCGTTTCGCGGCGCGCCTGCAGGGAACGCAGGACGACGATTTCCTGCGACGAGAGGCCCATCTCTTCAGCGGCAGAGTTCAGCGTCGTAAGGCATTGCTCAGGCGTCGGGCCTGCGGGCGGCGCATCTTCCGGGGCGGGCGCGCCCTCCCCTTCGGCTGTCAACGGCGCATCCTCCGGCGCCGCAGCGGGAGCGGGTTCTACGGCGAACGCCTGCGCAATATCGACGCTCTTGAAGGCAAGAGCGCCGATGGCGACGGCGATGACGGCTGAGAAGACCCCGACCTTTGGCGTCACGCTGCAGGCTCCTTAAAGAACGCTGCGGCGGCGGAGGGAAAAGTCCACCGGCCGCACGGAGTCGCGAGAGGAATCAGTGTCGCGAGACTCTTCGCGCAGATAGGTCTGGGCAGTTGCGGCGGCCGCGGTCATGGCGCGGGCTTCCTCGATCTTGCCCTGAAGCTCCTTGCCGGCGGCGTCGGCCGAACGGCGCAGCGCGGTGACGGCGTTCTCGGCATGAATAACGGACGACTGCAGCTCCTTCGCTGCTTCCAGCATACGCATGTTGCCCGTACGCAGCGCCTTCAGCTTTCCGTCGAGCCGGATGCAATAGAGGATCGCGATGACGAGAAGGACAGCGAGAACGCCCTCGAACGCCAGCATGTAGATGTTGCTCATCGTGCCTCCAGAATTTTTTTCTTGGCAGCCTGGGTGATCGGCGCTTCGATGCGCATCGCCACTTTCTGGCCGATGCGGCCGACCTGGCCGGTGGTGAGATGGATGTCGCCCGCCATCAGGTGGGCCTTCGAGTCGGGCGTGGCGTTCATTACCAGCGTATCGCCGACCTGAAGGTTCATCATCTTGCCGAGCGGCTGCATGAATTCGTCGAGCACGACGCGCAGCGCCGCGGGTGCGGACCACAGCTCGGTCGCGAGGTGGCCTTCCCAGATGTTGTCGCGGCCGAACTTCTCGCCCATGAAGTTCTGCAGCAGCATCTTCCGGATCGGTTCGAGCGTCGCGTAGGGCAAGAGCAGTTCGCAGCGGCCGCCACGGTCTTCCATATCGATGCGCAGCTTCACGAGGATGGCCGCATTGGCGGGCTGGGCGATGGCGGCGAAGCGCGGGTTGGTTTCGATGCGGTCCAGCTCGAAATCGACGGCGGTAAGCGGATCGAACGCCTTGCGGGCATCGTTCAGGATCACTTCCACGAGACGCGTGACCAGAACGCGCTCGATCGTGGTGTAGGGCCGGCCCTCGACGCGCATGGCAATGGTGCCGCGACGGCCGCCGAGCAACACGTCGACGATCGAGTAGATGAGGTTCGAATCGACCGTCAGAAGACCGTAATTGTCCAGCTGCTTTGCCTTGAACACGGCGAGGATGGCGGGCAGCGGGATCGAGTTGAGATAGTCGCCGAAGCGCATGGACTGGATCGCATCCAGCGAGACTTCCACGTTGTCCGACGTGAAATTGCGCAGGCTGGTCGTCATCAGGCGCACGAGGCGGTCGAACACGACCTCGAGCATCGGCAGACGCTCATAAGAAACGAGAGCCGAGTTGATGAGCGCGCGGATGCCGTTCTTCTTGGCCCCGTTCTCCTCGTCCATCGAGAAGCCAAGGAGACTGTCGATCTCGTCCTGGTTCAGAATGCGTTCGGAGCCGACCGCCTGCTGGGCAATCGACTGTGGAGCATCGCTCGGCGGACCGCCGCCACCGCCGCCGGACGGAAGGGCTGCGTCCCACGCATCGTCGGCGCTGGATTGATCGCCGCCCACGCTGGCTTCCCAGCTGGCTGCTAGATCTTCATCTGTCGCTTCGGTGCCCACTGGTTCTGGATCCTACTGAATCAGCATGCCTTCGATGAGCACGGCATCGATCTTCTTGGGGTCTAGAACGGTGTTGAACCGCTTCAGCAGTTCACGGCGCAGGTTGTATGTACCACCCGAACCGTTGAGGTCTTCCACGCGCAGCTCGCGCAGGAAGGAGTTCAGCGTATCCTTGAGACGCGGCATCATTTCGGGGACGCGGCTGAAGCTGGAGGGCGTCGCTGATTCGAGCGAGAGCTCCAGCTCCATCATGGTGGCGCGCGAACCGCCGGTGCTGGCGAGGTTCACGACCAGCTTGGGCATCGCGTAGTAGCAGGG
>JAVBYB010000336.1 GCA_030824255.1 bacterium | reverse complement strand
CACATGGGCCGAGGCAGCCGCCTATCGTTTCACAGGCGTCGCCAGCGCGCGCGGCGAAACGCCCAACCACATTCGCACCATCCTTGTGCTGCTCGCTACGTCCGCCGCGCTCGGCATCGCACTCATGTCGGTGACGGTCCTGATCGCGACCGACCCGCTGATGCGGATGACGCTCGCGGCCGCGATGACGACAATGATCTTCGCCCCGCTCGTCAACGCCGCGCAGGAGATGAACCGCGCGCAGCAGCGTGTCTCACGCTACTCTACCGTGCGCGTCGTCCAGGACATCGGCGCTTTTGCGCTTGGAACTTTCCTCGCCTGGCGCACGGGCCTTGGCCCCGCTTCGCCCTTTGTCGGCCTCGCCAGCGTGCTCGCGCTTCTTGCTGTCGTCGAAGGCGCGCGGCTCTGGCGAGAATCGGAAGGCGGCCGCTTCGAGCCGCAACGTGTGAAACCCTATCTCGCCTATGGCGCGCCCGTCGCCTTTGCGCTCGCACTCAACATTGCCCTTGATGCCGGCGACCGTTTCCTCATCGCGCTCTTCCTCGGGCCTGAAGCCGTCGGCATCTATGCCGCCGGTTATGGCGTCGCTGACAAGTCGGTCGGCCTTCTCTGCATCTGGGCGGCCGCTGCGGGCGCACCCATGATGATGCATGCGTGGGAACATGAAGGTCCGGCCGCCGTGCGAGAGGCGTCAGCTCACGCTGCCCGTACCTTGATGCTCGTCGCGGCGCCGGCAGCGGCAGGCCTTGCCCTCGTCGCGCAGCCCCTGTCCGAAGTCATGATCGGCGAAGAGATGCGCGCGCAGGCCGCCGCCATCATGCCGTGGATTGCCCTCTCCGGCCTGATCAATGGCTTCGTGCTGCACTACGTTTCCGAAGCCTTCCAGCTCTCGCGCAAGACCGCATTGCGCGCATGGCTGATGCTGATCCCCGCCATCGCCAACATTGTTCTGAACTGCATCCTGCTGCCGCAGATCGGCCTGATGGGCGCGGTCTACTCCACCGTCGGCTGCTACGCCCTGGCGCTGGTGCTGCTCGCGGGCGTCGGGCGGAAGCTCGCGCCGCTGGCCTGGCCCTGGACGGATTTTCTCAAGGTGGCCGGGGCCTGCGCGGCCATGGCTATCGTCGTCCGCCTGCTGCCCTCGCCCGGCGGACTGCCGGAACTGCTGCTGAAAGGGAGCATCGGGGCTGTTGCCTATGTGCTCTCAGCCCTCATCTTTGATGCGGCAGGGGCACGTTCTGCCCTGCAGCAATTCATCAACCGTCGTGCGCGCAGTGTTTGACCGACAAGCCCCATGACCGCTAAGTGACCCCGATGACAGACGCTCCCCAGACCGAGACGAAGAAATCCATCCCGAAAGGGGCGGGAAACATCTGGACCGACCTGGGCCCCGTTCTGGCCTTCGTGATTGTCTTCAACGTGCTGCAGAATGCGCCGGAAGGCCCCGGCCTGTTCTCCAAGGACAACGCGATCTTCTGGGCCACCGGCGTGTTCATGGCCGGCGTCGCCGCCGCCATAGGCTGGACGCTCATGAAGGGCCGCCGTCTGCCGCCGATGCTGATCATCACAGGCACGGTGGTCATGGTGTTCGGCGGGCTCACCCTGGTGCTTCAGGACAAGACGTTCGCCTTCATCAAACCGACCATCATCAATGTGCTCTTTGCCGTGACGATCCTTGGATCTCTCGCGATCGGGCGAAATCTCTGGAAGACCGCGTTCGAGCACGCCTTCACCATGCCGGATCGCGCCTGGAAGATTTTCGCCCTGCGCTGGGCCGCCTTCTATGTGCTGCTCGCCATCCTGAACGAGGTCATCTGGCGCAACTTCTCCGAGGAGTTCTGGGCCAATTCGAAGCTGTTCCTCTCGATCCCGCTGGCGATCGGTTTCATGGCGCTCAACCTGCCCTTCCTCATGAAGCACAATATCGAGGACAAGGCAGACACCGGCGGCGACAAGGCCAGCGGCCCGGCCTGATCGCCCAGGCTGCGATCGCTTCAGCGTATTGCGGCGAACGCCTCCAGCAGGCGTCTCCACGCTCCTTCCATCGCATTAGTCCAGTCCGCGACCAGTTCCAGCGTCATCAGGATCGCTTCGCTGTCCATCATGCGCTCAGCGTGTCAGCGCGTCTGTTCCTTCGGGATTGCCGAACGGAACAAACCTCTCCTGGCCCTCCGTCGCACGATAATGATCGAGCGCCCATTTTACCGACGGGAATGCAAGTTCCGACCACGGAACATTATCCCAGCTGAACAGCCCGACCTCCAGGCTTTCAGATCCCGGCGAGGGGGTGTTGAGCAGCCGGGCGCGAAAGAAGACCTGCACCTGCCCAATACGGGGAATCGAATAGAGGCCGAGCAGCCCTTCGAGTTCCAGGTCCGCCCGCGCCTCTTCTTGCGCCTCGCGCAGTGCGCCTTCCTCGACGCTTTCGCCCAGTTCCATGAACCCGGCCGGCAGCGTCCAGAAGCCTTTTCGGGGATGGATAGCCCTGCGGCAGAGGAGGATTTGACCATCCCTGTGCGCGACAACACCGGCGACAATGCGCGGATTCACATAGTCTATGAAGCCGCAAGTGTCACAGACACGCCGCTCGCGATCCTCGCCGGGCGGTATCCGTGCACTGAAGGAAATGGGAAAAGCTGGGTCGCTCACAGCAGAAACTTGATATTGGGGTGTGCATAGGGGAGCACGACGCCCTAGATTCCGCAAATGACGGATGAATCGCATGTGCGAGTCCTCCTAGACTTGATCCGGCATCTCACACGGGGCTGGCCATGACACGGACGAACACGACAGGTCGGCCAGCCAAGGCTGCGAGACCGAAAGCTGCAAAAGCCAAGGCGGGGCGCGCGAGCCCTGCCCGCGATGTCTTCCGGCTCAGCCGGTCTCCCTCGCATCTCCTGCGACGCGCCGAACAGTTTGCGGCGGAACTCTTCGCACGGTCAGACCTCAGCGATGGCGTCACGCTTCGCCAGACCGTGCTGCTGGCAGCTATCGCCGAGGATGAAGGCGCGAGCCAATCCGACCTTGTACGGACGACCGGCGTCGACCGCTCCACGCTCGCCGAGATGATGGCGCGCATGGAGAAAAAGGGGCTCATCGCCCGCGCCGCAGCCGCCGACGATGGCCGCGCCAAGTCAGTTCGCCTCACCTCCGGCGGCCGCCGGCGTCTCAACGAAGCGCTGCCCGCCATCCGCGCGGTCGACCGCGCTCTGCTCGCGTCGCTGCCTGTGGCCCGCCGCGCAGCGTTCGAGACCATTCTGGCGGAGATCGCGGAGACAGCCAGCCGTCAGCAATCTGAAGAGGCAGCGGCGCCGGCCAGGAAGGCTGCGCGAGCGCCTGCAAAGGCGGTCCGCAAGGCGGCGCGTCCCGCGAAAAAGGCAGCCCGCGCGAAACGGTAAGCGATGGCTCCGGGGCGTCAGCCGCCCGTGGCGGCGCCCGTCTTTGCCTTCTCGGCGCGATAGGCGGCCACGAAGTCGGTTACGTCCTGTTCGACGAAATAGTTGCGCTTGGTCTTTATGATCGTGCCGTCCGCATCGATCAGGAAGCTCTCAGGCACCCCCGACAGGCCCATGTCGATACCGAGATCGCCCGTAGGGTCCAGACCCACCGCCGCGAACGGATTGCCGTCCTTCACCAGGATATCGCGTGCGCCATCGAGGCCGGTCGGGTCCTTGTAGAGGATGCCGACGATCTCGACGCCTTGCTGGCTCATATCGACAAGCAGCGGATGCTCCAGCTTGCATGGCGCACACCAGGTCGCCCAGAAATTCACGAGCACGGGACGGCCAGCATAATCCGACAGCTTCACCTGCGCGCCTTCGAGGCCCGGCACGTCGAACTGCGGCGCCGGCCGCGTCGGCGAGGCGAACGAGGCAGGCGCAGGATCGTTGGACGTCAGGCGCTGGAAGCCGATCACGACGATTGCCGCAAACACCGCGACCGGCAGGATGGCCCACCAGCGTTTCATTGCGCCTCGTCCTTCTCCGCTTCGGTCAGCCGCTTGCGCGCCGACGTCACGCGCGACATCGACCAGACCAGCAGGACCAGCAGGGCGACGATCGCCACGCCATAGGCCCCGATCACGTATCCGTTGTAGTCAACATCCACCGGGTTCATCTCAGTCCGCCGCCTGTCTGCGCTGAAGGAGGATGTCTGTGCGCGTCTTCATGATCTCGGCCCGCATGTTGAGCAGCGTCAACCCGCCCCACAGCGACAGGAAGCCGAGCGCCGTGATGTACATCGGGATCTTGAACTCCGCTGTCGTCTTGGGATCGGTGCTCATGAAGGTCGATTTCTGGTGCAGCACCGCAAACCATTCCACCGAGAACTGGATAATCGGAATGTTCACCGCGCCGATCAGGCAGAGGATGGCGGCGGCGCGCGCAGCCTTCTGCGGCGTTTCCATCGCCTGCCACACGGCGATATAGCCGAGGTAGATGAAGAACAGCACGAGCACCGAGACGAGGCGTGCATCGCCCCATTCCCACCACGTGCCCCACGTCGTGTAGCCCCAGATCGATCCCGTCATCAGGCCGATCGCGGTGAAGACCGCGCCCACCGGCGCCGCCGACTTCGCCGCCACGTCCGCCAGCGCATGGCGCCATACGAACGAGATCAGGCTCGCC
>JAVBYB010000177.1 GCA_030824255.1 bacterium | reverse complement strand
GAGCAAAAGCGCGAAGTCGAAATTCTCGCCCTGCGTGCCGTGCTTCGCGCTGTCCTTCTTCAGGGTGGCGAGCTGGTCCTCGAACAGGAGCTTGGTGTCGTAGAGAAGACGCCCGATCAGCGTGGACTTGCCGTCATCAACCGAGCCGCAGGTGATGAAGCGCAGCACGCCCATCTCGGCGGAGGCGAGTTCGCGCACGGACTGGCGCTGTTCTTTCGTGAGGAGGGGGGTCACTTTCGTGGCCATCAGAAATATCCCTCGCGCTTCTTCTTCTCCATGGAGCCGCTCTCGTCATGGTCGATCAGGCGGCCCGAACGTTCGGACGTGCGAGCGGTGAGCATTTCGCCCACCACATCGTCCAGCGTGGCGGCGTCGCTCTCGATAGCGGCGGTCAGCGGATAGCAGCCAAGCGTACGGAAGCGGATCATGCGGTCCACGGGAACCTCGTTCGGCTCCAACGGCGTGCGCGCGTCATCGACCATGAAGATCTGGCCATTGCGGATGACAGTCGGCCGCTCCTTGCCGAAATAGAGCGGCACAATCGGGATATCTTCTTCGGCGATGTAGGCCCAGATATCGAGCTCGGTCCAATTCGAGATCGGGAAGACGCGGATGCTTTCGCCCTTGGCCTTGCGGGTGTTGTAGAGGCTCCAGAGTTCGGGGCGCTGGCTCTTGGGGTCCCAGCCATGCGTCTCGGTGCGGAAGGAGAAGATGCGCTCCTTGGCGCGGCTCTTTTCCTCGTCCCGGCGCGCGCCGCCAAAGGCTGCATCGAACCGGTATTTGTCCATCGCCTGCCGCAGGCCCTCGGTCTTCATCACCTGGGTGTGGAGGTTGGAGCCCGAGCTGTAGGGGTTGATGCCGCGCTTCAGGCCGTCCTCGTTCACGTGGACGATCAGGTCGAGGCCCAGCTTTTTCGTGATCAGGTCCCGGAATTGGACCATATCGCGGAACTTCCAGGTCGTATCCACGTGCATGAACGGGAAAGGCGGGCGGGAAGGCCAGAAGGCCTTCATGGCGAGGTGCAGCATCACCGACGAGTCCTTGCCGATGGAATACAGCATCACCGGGTTCTCGAACCCGGCCGCCACTTCCCGCATGATAAAAATGCTTTCAGCTTCAAGCCTTTGCAAGTGCGCCGGCAAAGGCTTCTTGCGCGCCAGGCGCGTAACAAAGCGCTCGGCATAAGCCGAAAGATCAGATTCCAGTGTCAAAGCCCGCCCGTCCTAGGCTGGAGTAAGGGGTGGACATAGGCGTTTCGGGGGGCCGGGGTAAAGCATCGTGGCTCAAGTCAGACCCTACGCCACCTTAAGGGTGGGACGCCTTGTTGGCGCCCAACTCCCCCCCTGTGCTAATGCGCGGCCCAACCGTCGCTTCCGGAGGATTCTATGCGGAAATACTGGCTGATCGGCGGTGGCGTGGTTGGCGGACTGCTCGCGCTGTTCCTGATTGCAGTGCTCGTCGTTCCGAATCTGATCCCACAGGAGGTCTATCGGACCGAGATCGAGAAGGCCGCCAGCCAGGCGTTGGGCCGAAAAGTGGCAGTGACCGGCAATATCAGCGTCGGTGTCTTCCCCCGGATCGAGGCCAAGGCCGGCGCCTCGACCATCGCAAACCCGGACGGGTTCGAGAATCCGAACTTCGCCTCCATGAAGGAGCTGCGCGCGGCCGTCGCCCTGTGGCCCCTGTTCTCGGGCAATGTGGAGGTCGAGGAATTCGTGCTGGTCGAACCGACCATCCAGCTCGTCGCGCTGGAGGATGGAACCAATAACTGGACCTTCACCCCCGCCAGCGGCGCACCGTCACAAGAAGGCCAGCCGCCCGCGGAGAGCGGCGGGTCCATGGGCGCGTCTCTCCGCGATGTGCGGATCGAGCGCGGCCTTGTCTCGTTCGAAGACCGCAAGGAAGGCAAGACGCAGACGATCAGCGAGCTCAATCTCTCGGCGGACATGCAGGCTCTCGACAAACCGCTGTCGTTCAAGGCCGATGGCCTGGCCAATGCGCTGAAGTTCAACATCGAGTCGCGCATCGAGAACCCGCAATCGGTGCTCGATGGCCTTGCCTCGCCGGTCGAGATCAAGCTGCAGACGGATCTGCTGAAGACAGACCTGAAGGGCACGCTCGGACTTGGCGAAACCCCGGAATTCGACTTCACCGTGAATGGCGAGGCGCCAAATCTTCCGGCGCTGGGTGAAGCGTTCCAGACGCCGCTGCCGGTTCCGGCCGTGCTGGGCAAGCTCACCCTGTCCGGTCAGGCCTATGGCACGTTTGACGATTTCACCGTCAAGGTCGCCTCCGCCCGCCATGAAAGTCCGCTGCTCAATGCAGACCTGAAAGGCGAGGCGCGCATCGCGGAGACGATTGTTCTCGCACTCGACGCCAGCGCGGAAGCGCCGAAGCTCGCGGAGCTCGCGCGTGCGCTGGAGATTGAGCCGCCAGCCGAAACCGCGCTGGGCAAGGCGACAGTCGCCTCGAAGATCGCGGGCACGCTGGATAACCTGCAGTTCAGCGACGTGAACTTCTCACATACCAGCGGCCTCCTGAACCTGCTGTTCACGGGCGCCGCCCAGCTGAAGGACGATCTCACCTATACGGGCGACGTCACCATCGCCGCGCCGGACTTGCGCAAGCTGGCCGCAGCGGCGGGCACGGAACTGCCGCCGGGCGATATCTACAAGGCCTTCTCGCTGACGGGGCAGACATCCGGCGGCGGCACCGACGTGATGCTGAAGAACGCGAAGGTCCAGTTCGACGGGATGACCGGCACAGGCGAAGCAGCGCTGAACTTTGGCGGCGCACGTCCGAAGCTCACCGGCACGCTTACCACCAGCGCCATCGACGTGACCCCCTACGCCTCCGCCTCCGGCGCACCGGCAGGCAAACCGGCGGCGGCCCCGGCCGGCTGGCCCAAGACGCCGATCGATCTGTCGCCACTTCGGGCAGTCGATGCGAACCTCACGCTGAAGACGGCGGGCATCAGGTTCGACAAGTTCAACTTCGGCCAATCCAATGTGGTGCTGGCGCTCGCTGGCGGACGCCTGGTCGCTGACCTCAAGCAGACGTCTCTGTTCGGCGGGGCCGGCAATGCCCGCTTCGTTGCAGACGGCAGCAAAGCCGAGCCCGCCATCGAGCTGAAGGCCAAGCTGGACAAGCTGGCCGTGAAGGACCTGTTGTCCTCAGCCGCCAACTTCAACATGCTGGAAGGCATTGGTGGATTGGATATCGACATCGCGGGCTCCGGCGGCGACCTGTCGACCATGATGAACTCGCTGGTCGGCCGCGGCGACTTCGCCTTCGACGACGGCATCCTGAAGGGCGTCAACCTGACAGAGCTTGCCGCCGCCGCCTCCAACGCCCTTACCTCGAAGCAGTTCTCCGGCTCGGCCTTCTCCTCCGTCGCGCAGACGAAATTCAACGAACTGAATGCTGGCTTTGCCATGAAGGATGGCGTGGCCGTCCTCACCGGCATGGAGATCGAGGCGGTCGGCATGACTGTGTCTGCGGGCGGCGCACTGGATATCGGCAAGCAGCAGCTGACGCTGAACCTTTTCCCGGAGTTCACCGACAAGAAGCAAGGCCTCAACGGCTATGGCCTGCCCATCAAGCTTTCAGGCGGATGGACGGGTATCAGCTTTGCGCCGGATTGGGGCTGGCTCGCCGACAAGGCGACGGCCGCGGCGCGCAATCAGGTGGAGTCGAAGATCAACGACGAACTCCAGAACCTCACCGGCAATATCCGCGATCGCCTGGGTCTGGGCGGCGCAAAGGCGCCCGCGACCCCCGCAACGCCGGCCCCGGCTCCGGCCGAGACGCCGGCGGCCCTTCCAGTTCCCGCTGAGGGCCAAGCACCGGCGACACCTGAAGCGGTCCAGCAGCCGTCCGCTGAAGACAGGCTTAAGGCGGAAGCGGACAAGGCTTTCAACAAGCTTTTTGGTCGCGACTGAGACACCTGGCGCCTGACGAAAAGTCGCACGATTTCGAGGGACTGGCCGCAAATTCGGCCGTTCCTGCGGTTTGGCGCCGTTGACCTGCGATATGCACGCATTTGCACGGAATCCGGCGCTTGCTCCCGGGCGGGTTGGCCGCTAATACCCCTCCTTCGCGCACCCCTCGCGCATGATGGATGCCGGCTTAGCTCAGTTGGTTAGAGCGCTAGATTGTGGATCTAGAGGTCGCTGGTTCGAGACCAGCAGCTGGTACCATCCAAATAAATCATTCGGCTTCGCCTGGTCGCAACTGCTGAGTTTTCGGCTGCCGACCTTTGATAGGGCGCGCACGGCCTTCGTGGCTGGACGTCCAATCACGAAGGCCGACGGTGGCGCTCCCATCAAAGCCGTCCCTTGCCGCTAATGTTTGAAGCCACTTGATGGAAGGCGCCGAGCTGATCGCGGCGGCGCCTTCCATCCCCTAGTAAGCGAAGAAATCGACGTGCGACGCCAGCGCGCGGTGATCGGCTTCGGCGAATTGCCCGTCGTTGATGCGGATCGGAGCGATGGCGTCGACAAAGTGGAACGGCGTAAAATCTTCGGCCATATCTGCTGTCGGACGAACCAGAGGTTCGGGTATGTCCGACTTCATCTGCAAGACGAACTGGGTGAGTTCGAAGTCGCTGTCGAGTGACAGGCGTTCCACCAGCGGC
>JAVBYB010000386.1 GCA_030824255.1 bacterium | reverse complement strand
CTTCCTTGCCGTGCTCCGCCGCCGCCTCGAGCACGTAGAGCAGCGTCGTGATAAACGTGTAGATACGGCAACCCACATCCTGCAGGTCCACCAGCACGACATCGAACGTCGACATCATCTGGCCCGTCGGACGCCTCCCTTCCCCATAGAGACTGAACACCGGAATGCCGTGCACCGGATCGGTGAAATCCGGGCTCTCGATCATGTTGTCCTGCTTGTCGCCACGCATGCCATGCTGCGGCCCGAACGCCGCGCTCAGCCTCACGTCGCCACACGCCGCGAGCGCATCCAGCGAGTGCGTCAGGTCCGCCGTCACCGACGCCGGATGCGCCACCAGCGCCACGCGCCTGCCCTTCAGCGGCGCTCGCAGCGCCGGATCAGCGATCAGCCTGTCGATGCCAAACTTCATGTCCTCAACCTTCACTCGCGGGCGCCGGCAGGTCGATCACATACCCCTCCGGCGCATGGAAGTCAGGATTGCCTGCGGGATGCGCGACAGCCCAGTAGGCGCGCATCCCGTCCGCAGACTCGATCACTGTGCTGATCGCCGCGCGCCACGTCGTATCCATCGCCGGCAGTCCCTCAACCTTCGACAGGTCCAGCTCGGCGCGCAGCACAAAATGCCGGTCGATAGTCATCGTCCCGATCGGCGCCGCGCTCACGCCTGCAATATCCTGCATCCCCGATCGCCGGCTCCGGAAGCTGTAAGCCGCCCACTGCCCCGTCGGCGCAAAGTTGAACTCGACATAACCCGCGCCCTCAGCCTTGAGAATGAAGACCTCGAAGCATGTATGCTTCCACAGCTCGTCCGCCCGCGCTGTGTTCGACAGTTCCGGAATCACCAACGCGCCCAGATCGCCCACCAGTCGGTACACCACCTCCAGTTTCCCGCCCGCCAACCGACGCGCCGTCGCCGTCAGGCTCTCTACCGGGAGCGCTGGCGAATCGGAATGAGGCTTCAACGAGACAGTCATGACACCGACATTAGCCGCCGACCGCCCACCCGCCTACAGGCGCCCAGTTACTGGCGCCCGTTCACTGCCGGGACGCGATCAGCAGGTGCGCGATCAGGTCCCGGCGCTCGGTCGGATCGACAATCCCGTTCAACCGCATCGACGTTCCCGGAACGAAGCTGTCCGGCGACTGCAGCCACTGGTCGATCAGTTCCGGCGTCCAGGACGGCTCGTCAAAAGCTTTCAGCGCCGGCGAATAGTCGTAGTTCGCCAGTTCCGCTGTGCCGTGGTCGAAAACGCCGTTAAGGTTCGGTCCCACCATGTTGCCGCGTTTCTTGTCCACGAAGTGACAGGCGGCGCATTTGCGGCCGAACAGGTCCTTGCCCTTGGCCAGATCTGCTTCGTTGTAGGGCGCCGGCAGGTCAGCCAGCGCCGGCGCCGCAACAGCCGGCGTTTCCGTCACCGGCTCGGCAGGGGCGCCCCCGCCACACGCCGCCAGCGTCAACAAGGCTGCCATTGAAATCAGGCCAGTCAGGCGCATTTTTTCTCTCTCAGACCCGGATTTTATCGTCTTCTTGGTGGTATTCCGTCCACTAGCGGCGCGACATCATCCAGAACGTCACACGCCGCAAGGGGATTCCGCATGACGCTCACAAGCTGGACCCAGGTAGAGACCGAAGCCGTCCGCGTGCGCGGGACGGAACTCCGCGCACTCGCGAACCGCGCGGATATCGCTCCTTTCATCTGGTCCGCCCCCCATTTCGAAGTCGACGTAGCCAAGCAGCCGATAGACGCCGCCGTCATGGCCGCCATGCAGGCTGTCGCCGCCGAACGCGGCCTCGAAGCGAAAATCAGGGCGCTATTCGCCGCCGAGATCGTCAACGCCTCCGAACACCGCCCCGCCCTCCACTGGGCGCTACGCGGCGGCGGCCAGGGAATCCCCGCCATCGACGCCATGAACAGGGAGGCCGAGAAGGCCGCCCGCTTCGCCGACCTCGCGCGCAAAGGCGGCCTCGGCTTCCACATCGACACCATCCTTCACATCGGCATCGGCGGCTCGGACCTCGGCCCCCGTCTGATGTGGGACGCCCTTCGCGACTACAACTCCGATGGCCCAGAGATCCGCTTCGCCGCCAACGTCGATCCCGAAGACTTCCATGAAGCCACCGCCCACATCGATCCAGCGACCACGCTCGTCATCGTCGTCTCCAAATCCTTCAAGACGCCGGAGACCGCATCCAACGCCGCGCTCGCCCGCGAATGGCTGGTGAAGCACCTCGGCGAAGGGCAGGCCAACGATCACCTCGCTGCTGTCTCCTCCGCGCCCGACAAGGCAAAGGCCTGGGGCGCTACGGATGATCGCATATTTCCGATGGATGAGGCTGTCGGCGGGCGGTACTCGGTCTGGTCCTCAGTCGGCCTCTCGTTGCAGATCGCGCTCGGCGCAGACAAATGGCGCCGCGTCCTCGCTGGCGCATCCGAGATGGACGCCCACTTCCGCGACACCCCGCTGGCGAGGAATACGCCCGCCCGCCTCGCCATGATGGATGTCTTCCTTCACACGGCACTCGGCATCCCGAACCGCACCGTCCTCGCCTATGCTCACCGCCTCCGCAAACTGCCGGACTTCCTCCAGCAGCTCGAAATGGAGTCGAACGGCAAGAGCGCAGCCGACGACGACGCCGGTCTTGTTGGGCCTACCGCGCCGATGGTCTGGGGTTCGGTCGGCACGCTCGGCCAGCACTCCTTCCACCAGCTGCTGCATCAGGGCATGCGCCAGTCAGCTATCGAATTCGTGGCCGCCCGCGACGCTGGCGCTGGCGACTGGAATCGCGGCCGCGCGCTTCTCGCCAACGCCTTCGCACAGGCGGAAGGGCTTCTCGCAGGCCGCTCCGCCGCCGAAGCCGAAACCCAGCTCGCCGCACAGGGCAAGACCGGCCCCGCCGCCAGCGAACAGGCGCGCCACATGGATATGCCGGGCAATCGCGGCTCCACCACAGTGCTACTGGACGATACGGCTCCCGAGAGCATTGGCGCGCTCGTCGCCATGTATGAACACCGCGCCTTCGCAGCTGGCGTTCTCTGGGGCATCAATCCATTCGATCAGTGGGGCGTTGAACGCGGCAAGGTTCTCGCCGAAGAACTGGACAAGGCCCTCGCTGGCGCAGATCCAGGCAAGCGCGATCCGTCCACGCTCCATCTGGTCCAGCGCTCACGCCGCTAACCATAAACGCTGCAATGCAAAGGTTGCGTGGTTGCCGCAACGCCCCGTACACTCCTCGTCTCATCGGGGAGCACCACATGAAATTGTCTATCGGCATCGCTGCGATTGCGGCCACCTTCCTGATGGCGCTGCCCGCTGCGGCGCAGACCAGCTTTGTCCGCATTGAGGGCAAGACAACGAAGTTCACGTCGTCACCCACCGCCAAATCGCCCGATAGCATAGAGGTGGTGAATGTCGACTATTCGCTGGACGTCCCGCGTGACGCAGCAACCGGCATGGCGTCTGGCCGCCGCCGGCACAGCCCGATGACCTTCACCTTCCGTCTCTCCTCACTAACACCCTCGTTTTTCAGCGCGCTCATCGCGAATGAATTGCTGAAGCTGGAGTATGTCACAGAGTCTCCCGCTCAGAGGGGGGCGGCGGCTGTGCCCGCCTCCACGCACAGGATCACACTGCACAACGCCCGCATCTCGTCCTACAAGCTGCTCGACCAGAACGGCGACGCCGACAGGGGCGACCCGCTGGTGAAAGTCTCCTTCGCCTTCCAGCAGATCGACTATCAGAGCACGTCGAATGGTGTCGCGGGGCAACTGGTCACCGACAGCATTACCCAGTAGCCTGAGGGCCAGTTCCGGGGGCAATCACAATGCGCCTCTCCACCGTCGCTTTGGCGCTTTTACTGACGGCATGCGCGGGCCTGCCCGATACACGGCCCGTGAACGAGCCGCTCTCAACATTGCCGGCTTCCGCCCCCGCGGTTGACCTCGCAACCGATGACGACTTCATCGCGCTCGCCCTCTCTGGCGGTGGCGCGCGGGCTGCATCGTTCTCGCTCGGCGTGTTGCAGCAACTTCGCGACACGACCGATCCGGACGGCAAACGCCTGATCGACAAGGTTGGCCTTGTCACTGCCGTCTCAGGCGGCGCGATAACGGCTGCGTGGTTCGGCAAGCATGGCGCCGATGGCCTCGATAGTCTGCGTGAATCGGTGCTCGACAAGGACTGGCAATCCCAACTGCACACGACTTTCATGTCGCCGCAGAACTGGGACCGCCTCATGCAAGGCGGCCTCAACGGCCCGGACAAGCTGTCCAACTGGCTGGAGAAGGAAGTTTTCGGCGATACCCGTATGCGCGATCTGCGTACATCTCCGCGCATCGTCATCAACGCGACGGATCTTTATAGCGGCGCACCGTTTGCTTTTTCCGAGCCGTGGTTCGAGGCGATCTGCAGTGATCTTTCATCGATCAAGCTTTCGGACGCGGTCGCAGCGTCAATGTCCGTACCCGTGGCCTTTCGCCCTGTCGTCGTGAAGTCATTCGCGAGCGAATGCCCGTCGCCCCTGCCAGCCTGGGTCACAAAGGCCGAGTGGGACAAGGCGGCGCCTTTCCTGCTGCGTGAGACCGCGCGCTCATTTCGTTTTTATCGCGAACCAGAGCGCATGAAGTATGTCCATCTCACG
>JAVBYB010000546.1 GCA_030824255.1 bacterium | reverse complement strand
GCCCTCGACTACGTGCTGACACGACAGGCGCACCGCCTGCTCGGCCTCTCGACGCACACCATCGAACGCACGCTCTACGAGCCGCCCGCCGATCGTGATGCGTTCAGCCAGCGCGCCCGCCACTTCCACCACTGCCTCGAAAACATCGACGCCGTCGCACGCGCCCTTGCCGACGAACTCCGCCGTCGTCTCAACATCAGCAAAGCCGAAGCAGAAGCCGTACGCACGCACCGCGCGCCCCCTCTTTCAGGCGTTCCTGAATCGCTCCGCGACGATGGGCGCCGCCGCGCGCGCCCTCGCGTGCATGGCGGATGGCGTCTCGCATCATTCACGCCTGTCCAAGCCCGTGGCCCGCCCCCGATCGCCTGTTGGCGACTACCCATTGCCTCAGAAGCCCTGCTTCTGAGGCCGCACGCGCTTGTCTGAGAAGGGAAAAGCCTCCGCCCACCTCCGGATGGCGGCGCGCATCCGGGGCCGGATGCTTGGCCGCTGGGAGCGGAGGGCAGGGCGGAGGCCGGCCACTGACGACACCCTACCTTGCATCCGCATCCGATATGTGAAAGAACAAAAAAGGAACACACAAGCTTGCGCAATTCATGTGGATGGGCGCCAGGCCGTAGGGTTTCGCATATCGCGTGTGTGGGCGGGCCGCCCTAGGGTCCCGCCGTGTGTCAGGAACCGGAGCGGCCCAATGGACTTGGCCGGGGCCGGAATGGAAAAACGGAGACGACGATGGCTGGTTCGGTCAACAAGGTAATTCTGATCGGCAATCTGGGCCGCGACCCTGAAATCAAGCAGATGCCGTCTGGCGGCTCGATCGCGAACCTGTCGATCGCCACCTCCGAAACCTGGCGCGACAAGTCTTCTGGCGAGCGTAAGGAAAAGACCGAGTGGCATCGCGTCGTCGTGTTCAACGAAGGTCTCGTCCGCGTCATTGAGCAGTATCTCAAGAAGGGCGCGAAGGTTTACCTCGAAGGCCAGCTCGAGACGCGCAAGTGGACGGACAAGGACGGCAACGACAAATACTCCACCGAGGTCGTGCTGCGTAACTTCAACTCCGTGCTCACCATGCTCGACGGCCGCGGCGAAGGCGGCGGTGCTGGCGCTGGCGCAGGCGGCGGTGGTTGGGATCAGGATCGCGCGCCCGCCCGCAATGCCGGTCCGAAAGGCAAGGCTGGCGGCAAGGGTCCGCAGGAAGACTTCTCGCGCGGCGGCGATTTCGACGACGAGATCCCATTCTAGAGACCCCGCCAGAGGCTTGGCTTCAGACCAATGAAATCAGCGCCGCCGCTCGTTTTCGATCGGCGGCGCTGTTGTTTTCTAGGCCGCCGCAGCTTGCTCCCGCATCGGCGCCGGGGTTGTCATCACGGCCGCGTCGGCCACGTCGAACGCCCGCTCGAAATCCTTGATGTTGTTCTTTACGAGGCCCAGCTTCGTGAACACAACCGAAGCCGCCCACAGCACGGCGCGCTCAATCCAGCCGGTCTGCGCCATTGACTTGATCGTCCATCCGCTCTGCCGCAGCACGCCGTTCGCCCGATGCGCGCCCGTCGTGATCCGCGATCCCCACGTCTGGTAGTCCATCGACAGGGAGACGCAGAGCCCCTCCTGGTTCTCCACCCGGTGCGGCGCATACAGCGGCCAGGTCAGCGCCTGGCCCGGCACGATGTCGAACCGGTAGGCCGCCCCGTCCATGATCCGCTGGTAAGGTAATTCCTCGGTCGTCGTCCGCATGATCACCTTTTCCATCTCCGCCTGCGGCAGGAAGAGGTCGGTGTTCGGATAGACCCAGACGCGCTTCACGCCGCGCAGGTGGAACAGCACCACCCCCGCCGCATCAAAATGGAACGGCACCCGGGTGGCGGGGGAGGAGATGATCAGCTGCCCTGTCATCTTCCGGGCGCCCTTGCCCCCGAAATCTTCAATCTTGTTTCCAAACGCTCGCAGCACCTCGGCCCACAATCCCGGATGAGCCTGCTCGCAGGACCGCAGGTTCACCCACAGCCGCCCCGCCCGGATCGCCTCGAGCACCACCCGCCCATCAGCCCTGCCGCGGGAGCCTGTCGTTAGGGTAACCTGACCGTCGGCGTCGAAAGCGTAATGGTTGATGTCGAACAGTTCGTGCGGATACCGGTCGAGGATGTCGACCAGCGCCGCGTCCGAGGCGAAGTAGAGCGGCAGCTCATGATCGATCACGGTCGGGATCGCCGGGCCGGTCACGTTGGATTCAACTGGGCGTGTCATGTTGGACCTCGCAATTCGCTTACCTGGCGAAATGCAAGGCTGGGGCCGTGTCCCGCAACGCAACGTTTTGCGTGGGAAACGGCTTGATTCATTACGGATTAACCGTGACCGAGTGATCTCAACCCGCGCGTGTTTGTTTGCGTTCGAGGAGAGTCGGTACAGGCGATGGAACGGGTGCTGCAGACGGGGAAGGCTATCCTTCTGCCCGCCGCCATCGGCGCGCTGATCCTGTATTTTTCGTACCACGCCCTCTCCGGCGATCAGGGGCTTGCGGCCTGGAACGGTCTCCAGAAGGAAGAGGAAGAGCTCGAAGCCCGCGTCGCCGAGCTTGAGGCGGAGAGGGCAATGCTCGAGAAATCGCTCCAGCGTCTGCGCGATCAAAGCCTCGATCTGGATTACGTCGAGGAAATCGCCCGCACGCGGCTTTCCTACGTCCGCCCAGACGAAGTGCTTGTGGCGGTTCGCTGAACCTTGCACTAAATAGGTGTGGAGCCGCACCAAAAATCCCGCCCATGGGTGGAGACAGGGTCGGTTTCGCCCTTATCTTTCCAGTCAAAGCGAGGTTTCCAGGCGATGGCGGCGAAAAAGACCCAGGCGAAGACTAGGAAACCGGTGTCAGAGCCGCAGAAGGCGGATTTGATTGGCTATTATCGGGACATGCTCCTGATCCGCCGGTTCGAGGAAAAGGCCGGCCAGCTATACGGCATGGGCCTCATCGCCGGCTTCTGCCACCTCTATATCGGCCAGGAAGCCGTCGTCGTCGGCGTCCAGTCGGTTCTGGAGCCTGACGACCAGGTCATCACCGGCTACCGCGACCACGGCCACATGCTGGCCACCGGCATGACCTCGCGCGGGGTGATGGCCGAACTCACCGGCCGCGAGGGCGGTTATGCCCGCGGCAAGGGCGGCTCAATGCATATGTTCAGCCGCGAGAAGAACTTCTTCGGCGGCCACGGCATCGTGGGCGCGCAGGTGCCGCTGGGCACGGGCCTCGCCTTTGCCAACCGCTACAAGGGGCAGGACAATGTCTGCATCGCCTATTTCGGCGATGGCGCCTCGAACCAGGGCCAGGTCTACGAAGCGTTCAACATGGCCAGCCTGTGGAAGCTGCCAGTCGTCTACGTGATCGAAAACAACCAATACGCCATGGGCACGTCGATCGCCCGCGCCTCCGCCGAAACCGAACTCTACAAGCGCGGCATCTCCTTCGAGATCCCGGGCGAGGAAGTGGATGGCATGGATGTCCTCGCCGTCCGCAAGGCCGCCGCCAAAGCCGTGCAGCGCGCGCGTGACGGCGACGGCCCCTACATCCTCGAAATGAAGACCTACCGCTACCGCGGCCACTCCATGTCCGACCCCGCGAAGTATCGCACCCGTGAAGAAGTGCAGGAGATGCGCGAGCATCGCGACCCGATCGAGATGCTGAAGAAGAAGCTGCTCGACGCGAAACACGTCACCGAGGACGATCTCAAGAAGATCGAAGCCGAAGTCCGCGAGATCGTGAACGACTCGGCGCAGTTCGCGCAGGACAGCCCCGAGCCGCATCCGGATGAGCTGTGGACCGACGTGCTGGTAGAGAGCCGCTAAGATGACCGACATTCTCATGCCCGCACTCTCGCCCACCATGGAGGAGGGCAAGCTCGCCAAATGGCTGGTGAAGGAAGGCGACACCGTAAAGGCCGGCGATGTCATCGCCGAAATCGAAACCGACAAGGCCACGATGGAAGTCGAAGCCGTCGATGAAGGTGTGATCTCTAAGCTGATGGTCGAGGCCGGCACCGAAGGCGTGAAGGTCAACGCGATCATCGCGCAGCTAACCGGCGAAGGCGAAGCGCCTACGCCGAAAGCTGACAAAGGTAGTGGCAAGGCAAAACCCGAAACAAAGTCCGCGAAGTCTGAGAAGGCCAAAGACGGAGAGGCGCAGGACGAAGCTCAGGAGCAATCGCGCACCGACGCAGATGCAAACGCCGCTGGCGGCAAGGCAGATCTGGCGCCCGGCGACCTGAAGGCCAAGAATGACGGCCATCGCCTGCGCGCGCCCGAACAGAAATCCGCAGCCGCAGAAGGGCTGCATGATCCCACGCTGCCGGATGGCGTGACCTACAAGAAAACCTCCGTCCGCGACGCGCTTCGCGACGCCATCGCCGAAGAGATGCGGAAAGACGAGCGCGTCTTCCTCATGGGCGAGGAAGTCGGCCAGTACCAGGGCGCCTACAAGGTCTCGCGGGGCCTGCTGGAAGAATTCGGCGACCGCCGCATCATCGACACGCCGATCACGGAGTATGGCTTCGCCGGCCTCGGCGTCGGCGCGGCGTTCGGCGGGCTGAAGCCGATCGTGGAGTTCATGACGTTCAACTTCGCGATGCAGGCCATCGACCACATCATCAACTCGGCG
>JAVBYB010000533.1 GCA_030824255.1 bacterium | reverse complement strand
CGCCGTAGGGCTGCGACAGCACCTCGCCGACATGCGCCATGGGCCAGTCGCCTGTGCGCAGCTTGAGATACCAATAGTCCTGATGGCTCATGTCGCCGGCATTGGAGCGGAAGCCGGGCGTGGCGTCGGCGAGCCGCGCCATGTCGCGATAGCCGCCGGTGGCCGATATCTGACGCAGCTGGATAACGGTGGCCTGCACAGGTTCGGGGAGAGGTTCGAGCGGCGCGGGCAGCTGCACCATGGCGGCGCCCGGCGCTTCAGCGGTCAGCGGCGCATCGCACGCGACGGCCATTGCAAGCAGGGCGGCGGGTGCGAGGAGCGTTGGCAGCGGGGATCGCATGGGGCGCTTCCGGACGGCGTTCGCTTCTACAGTTGAGGCAGGGCAGCGATGGGGCAAGAGGGATGCGAGGCGATTCCGTCGGCGGTGCGCCGTGGATTGCCGGGGTTGCGGCGACTGCCGGCCCTTCGAGACGCCGCCTGCGGCGGCTCCTCAGGGTGAGGGAGCCCGACGTTCCGTCGGACGCTATGCGGCCGCTGCGGGGCCGGGATCAGAACGAGAGGCCGACGGTGTGGGAGAGATCGGCGAGGAGCTGGGCTTCGGAGGTGACCTTGATGGTGGTCATGCCCATGTCGCGCGCGGGCTTCAGGTTTATGCCGAGGTCATCGAGATAGACGCAGGCGCGGGGATCGACGCTCAGGGCCTCGCACATCATCTGGTAGATGCGCGGATCAGGTTTGCGAACGCCGGCTTTCGAGCTTTCGATGACATGATCGAACTGGGCGAAGACTTCGGCGATCTGCTGCGCCTTGTCAGTGGACGAGGACATGCCGGCGCCCTTGCCTGTTGGCGCGTTGTTGGTGATGCAGCCAACCTTGAAGCGCGCCTTGCAGGCGAAGAAGGCGGCGACCACGGCGGGGCGGAGATCACCCGACAGAAGCGCCAGCACATCGGCGCCGCCGATGTCGAAGCCGAGCGCCTTTGCTTCCTCGGCAAAGAGGCGGTCGAATGTGGCGGCGTCGACTTCGGAGCGTTCGAGCTTCGCCCACGCATTGCTGTCGGGATTGATCGTGTTGATCCTGCGGATGATGTCGACCGGCAGGCCGCGCTCGCGCTCATAGCGGTTGAAGGCGTCGAAGGGCGAGGTCGTGAAGACGCCGCCGAAATCCCAGATGACTGCTTCGACGGGCATGAGGCGGCCTTTCACGCTTGAGCGGGCGGGATAGCAGCCCTGTCCCCAAATACAACGGCGCCTCCCGCGAGGGAGGCGCCGCGTCTGGTTCGTCTTGTTTCCGCTTACTTCTTGAACGGCGGCTCCACGTCGGTGAGACCCTTGGCCTCCAGGTCCGGGTTGGCTTCATGGCCGGTGACCTTGATGCCCTTGGCCAGCTTCGAGTTCCACATGCCGTAGGCGAAGTAGAACAGGACGCCGATGACAAGGTAGGGAATAAAGAAGTTCCGGGTCTGCTCGGACGACATCAGCGACATCACGAGGATCGCGCACATCGTCGCGCCCAGAACGGCGATGATGGTGATCGCCCATGTCGGGATCTTGAAGGGACGATGCATGTCGGGCCGTGCAAAGCGCAGATAGACGACCGTCACGCAGATCAGCATGAAGGCCACAAGCGTTCCGACGTTCGTCGTGTCGCCCAGGAAGTCGAGACTTGTGAAGCCGGCGAAGCCGGCCGCAATGAAGCCGACCACGATCGTGTTGAGGATCGGCGTCTGCGTTTTGGCATTCACCTTCGCGAACACGCTAGGCAGCAGGCCGTCGCGCGCCATCGTGTAGAAGATGCGGGTCTGGCCATACAGCAGCACCAGCATCACCGACGACAGGCCGGCGAACGCGCCGACTTTCACGAGGAAGGCAAACCACGGCAGGCCGATCGCGTTGACCGCCTTGGCGATCGGGGCCGGATCGTTGAGCTCGGTGTAGGGCACGATGCCGACGAGAACGGCGCAGGTGAGGATGTAGAGGATCGTGCAGATCACCAGCGACCCGATGATGCCGATCGGCATGTCGCGCGCCGGGTTCTTGGCTTCAGCGCCGGCGGTCGAGACCGCCTCGAAGCCGATATAGGCGAAGAAAATGGTCGACGCGGCCGCGATGAGCCCGCCAACACCATAGGCGGAGTCGCGGCTCTGGCCGGTGACCACATTGCCGAGCGCCGTCCAGATCTGGCCGCCGACCGACATGTCGGATCCTGGCGGCGGTGCGGGCACCTGGTCAGGGATCAACGGCGACCAGTTCTCCGGGTTCACGTAGAAGAAGCCGATCACGATGAAGGCCACGACTACCGTCACCTTGATGGCGACGACGATGTTGTTGACGTTGGCTGATTCCGAGATGCCCAGGGTCAGGAGGGCGGTCACGGCAAAAATCCCGATGAACGCCGGCACGTTCATGACGCCCATCACCACGGCGCCCGTGACCGGGTCGGTGACTTCAACGCCAGGCGCCGCCGTCAGGGCCGCGGGAATGTTGATGCCAAGGTCATGCAGGAGACTGGTCGTGTAGCCCGACCAGCCCACGGCGACGGTCGATGCCGCAACGCCATATTCAAGGAGAAGCAGCACGCCCATGATCCAGGCGACGAATTCGCCGAGGGATGCGTAGGAGTATGAGTAGGCCGACCCGGAGACCGGGATGGCGGCGGCAAGTTCGGAATAGCAGATCGCCACAAGCGCGCAGAGGACGCCCGTAATCACGAAGGAGATCATGATGCCGGGGCCCGCGAATTCAGCGGCGGCCCGGCCGGTCAGGACGAAAATGCCGGTGCCGATGATGCAGCCGATACCCAGCAAAACCAGGTTGACCGCTCCCAGCGACTTCTTCAGTTCGCCGGACTCATTTTCGGCCTGCATCTGCTCAACAGACTTCCGGGCAAACAACTGCCCGAGACCACGACCTGCCATACACTTCCCTCCGCCACGGCGTCCGCCGGACCCGTCAACTATGGCGCGGACGTTAGCCAGCCCTGCAGGCCGCCGCAACCGTGCGCAAGGGGGGTGACGCTAGGCAATGATTTGCCGCCGTGAATGGGGGCAACCGGGGCTTTATTGCTCAGATATCAATCGTTCCGGGGTCCATGGAGCGCCGCCAGGGCCCTTTGAAGCGCGGGTCGTCGCGGCGCCGGCGGTCGGGACCGAAATAGCTGGGAATATCAATGAAGGGGCGGCGACGCTCGATAACGGCGTTGACGCGGTTGGCGACATCGACCGCACGGACGGGCTTTACCAGGAACTCGTCCACGCCGGCATTCACGGCATCCAGCACCCGGCTGCGCTCGGAATAGGCGGTGATCATGACGATGGGGAGCCAGCGGTTGGGGCTGTTGGGGTGGCGGCGGATGTGGTTGCAGAACTCGATGCCATCGGCGCCGCTGAGCTTGAAATCGACAAAGGCGATGTCGATTTCCTCATTCTCGACAAGGGCAATGGCTTCCGGACAGTTGGCCGCTTCCTCGATCCGGCGCACGCCGAAGCCTGCCAGGATGACCCGGAGCAGGCCGCGCATGTGCGCATTGTCGTCAAGGATCAGCGCAGAAACGCTTTCCAGAGCCATGCCAGCGATATGTCCCTCGGCCGCCTACCCCGGCGATTGCCCGTCCTGACCCTGACAGGTAGCCCTAGTCCCAGCGGATTGCGCCGCCTTTATTTCGGCGGACGGTCTAGACTTTCCATGGCCCAAGACAAGACAGAACATAGACAAGGACAGCTTGCAGCGGAGTTACGCGACTACCTAGTCTGGGTTTGCAAATGAGACTGCTTCGCGGCGCCCCTAACTGGGCTTCGCGGGCGGGCCTGACGTTTGCGCAGGTATTCGCTAAAGAGACGACGCGCAGCGCGAAGGACGCGATTTGACCCCCACCCAGGACGATATCCGGCGGCTTGCCAGTGGCCGCGTGCTGGTGATCGGCGACGTGATGGTCGACCACTATGTGTCGGGCCGCGTGTCGCGGGTCTCGGACGAGGCGCCCGTGCCGATCGTGCAGGTGAGCGACGAGCGGTGGACGGCGGGCGGGGCGGCGAACGTGGCGGCGAACATTGCGGCGCTGGGCGGACGGGCGCGGTTGATCGGCGTGACTGGGGCGGATCCGGCGGCATCGATACTGGCCGGGATCATCGAGGGGCTGGCGGGACCGGTGGAGGCGCATCTGGTGTCGGATGGCACGCGGCCAACGACGATCAAGACGCGCTACATGGGCGGGCAGCACCAGATCGTGCGGGTTGACCGCGAACAGGGCGACGCGATCTCGCGCGCGACGGAGGACAGGCTGATCGATGCGATCGCCGACCTCGCGGACGAATGCGATGCGATCATGGTGTCGGACTATTCGAAGGGCGTGCTGACCGATCGCGTGCTCGCGGCGGTAATGGAACATGGGGCGAAACACGACAAGCCGGTGATCGTCGATCCGAAGCGCAGCGACTGGAGCGCGTATCGCGGCGCGAGCGTGATCACGCCGAACCGCAAGGAGCTGCAGCTGGCGACGCACCTGCCCTGCACATCGGATGAGACGTGCGGCGAGGCGGCAGGCGCAGCGATGGAGACGACCGGGGCGGCGATCCTGCTGACGCGGTCCGAGCAGGGCATGTCGCTGTTCCGTCCGGGGCAGGAGCCGACGCACCTGGCGGCGAA
>JAVBYB010000582.1 GCA_030824255.1 bacterium | reverse complement strand
AGCGAGATGATGCGCGAGACGAAGCTCTCGCCATGTTCGGAATAGACCCAGCAGACACGCGTGATGCTGGCGTCGGGGTTCTCTTCCATGACGGCGCGCTCGCCGGCGAGCTTCGAGTGACCGTAGACAGAAAGCGGATTTGGCGCGTCGGCCTCGGTGTAGGCGCCGGATTTCGCGCCGTCGAACACGCAGTCGGTGGACATGTGGATGAACGGGATGCCGCGTGCGCGTGAGAGGCGAGCGAGGGCGCGCGGGCCATCGGCATTGATGGCGAAGGCAAGGTCGCGCTCGCTCTCGGCGCGGTCGACGAAATTATAGGCGCCGGCGTTGATCAGCACGTCGGGTTCGGCTGCGTCGAGAAAGCGCGCGAGGCTGTCCGGATCGCGCAGGTCGGCCTGTGCGCTGCCGGCCTGCACAAGCGCGATCGCGTCATCGTCGGCGGTGCAGGCGGCGAGCGCGCGTGCGACCTGTCCATTTCGTCCGATCGTTGCGATGCGAAGCGGCATGCACATCCCTGTGACATGTGCAGCGCGAACGGCAAAGAGGCATCGACGGCGCCGCGTGAACCCCCTAGTTTCCGGCCAAACACAAATGAGGGAGTTCTCCATGGTGCGTCGCGTTCTTGCCGCGCTGGCCGTGTTCTGTGCGGGCGCCGTGGTTGCGCCGGACCTGATGCCGGCGGCGGCGCAGGGCGGCGAAGCTGCGCCCAAGGCGACGCGCTCGGCCTGGTTCAAGCACCAGCCGTGGAACTCCGCCCTGCCGGAAGTGAAGAAGACGGGCTCGGGCCTTGAGTATGTGGTTATCGCCAGCGGCCCTTCGTCGGGCGCCACCGCCAAGATCAACCAGGCCGCGAAGCTCTGGTATGAGGGCCGTCTCAATGCGGGCGGGCCTGCGTTCGACAGCTCGTTCCGTCGTGGGCAGCCGGACGTCTATCCGGTGGGCGAACTGGTGCCGGGCTTTGCCGAGGCGCTGACGCTGATGCGGCCGGGCGACAAATGGCTGGTCCACATTCCGGCGACGCTGGCCTATGGCGATCGCGGCGTGCCTGGCCTGATCGGTCCGGGCGAAAGCCTGATGTTTGAAATTCATCTCGTCAGCGCTGCGGGTTAGGGACGTCACATGCGAATTCTTCTTGTTGCCGGATCTGTGCTTGCGCTCGCAGCTTGCGGTGAAGCGGCGGCGCCAGTCGCGCCTGCGGTTGAAGGGCCAACGGCCGAAGCGCCCGCGACACCCGCGCCGGCGGCCGGCGTGAAGACCGTCGATGCAGCCGCATGGGCGAAGTATGCGCCGTGGAAGAGCGACCTGCCGGAAGTCGTGAAGACCGGATCGGGCCTCGAATGCGTCGTACTGGCGTCCGGCCCGGCGGACGGCGTTTCGCCGAAAGCGAACGAGCAGGCGGAAGTCTTCTACGAAGGCCGTCTCAATGCCGGCGGCCCGGCCTTTGACAGCGCATTCGAGCGCAATGAAAGCGCCACCTTCCCGGTTGGCGCCGTTGTCGATGGTTTCAGTGAAGCGCTCCAGCGCATGAAGCCGGGCGACCGCCACCTCTGCTATCTGCCTTACGAACTCGCCTATGGCGCCGGCGGCAGGGGACCGATCCCGCCGTCAGCGGATCTGCTGTTCGAGATCGAGCTGCTGAGCGTCAGGCCTTAGGCGCGAACCGTCACTTGCCCTGAGGGTCGGATGGCTCACGCCGTGGCTTGACCCAGAGCGCAATCACGCCTGCCAGATCGAGCGCCGCTAGCAGAACCACAGCGGTCAGCACATGATAGGCGGGAGGTCCACTCCCGCAGTTTACGATGCTTGCGCATGAAGCGAGCACGAAGACGAAAAATCCGTGCACGAGAAGAACGCAGCCGGCCAACCCGAGAAAAACAGCGGCGTGCCTTGTTTTGTGGAAGCGTCCCAGCAGCGCCAGACCTGCGACCGCCAGCGCGGCGATGGACGCAACACCCAGCAATCCTGTTGCTACGATCGTGCTGAGGCCCGAGAAAACTGCGTCGAGCGCAATAGGTGCGCTTGCTATTGCCTGCACGCCAAGCCCTGCCGCAAGCGCCCAATGAAACCACCTAACTTCGCCTCGCCGCTTTGGCGACGGCCGTGCGGGCTCGGCGATCATCACGTGTCTCCCAACTTGCGGCGAACGTACTGACAAACCGCAGAGGGGGAAAGGCGATGGCGTACTCCCATAAGGAAAACGCCGCCCCGTGAGGAGCGGCGTTCGCATATCTGATTGTCGATGAGGCCTAAGCCAGCGACGGCTCGAGCTTCTTGCAGGCGTCGAGCAGGCCGCGGACGGCGTTGACCGACTTCTCGAACATTTCCTTTTCGGCGGCGTTCAGATCGAACTCGATGATTTTCTCGACGCCGTTCTCGCCGATCACGCACGGCACGCCGACATAGAGGTCGGCAACGCCGTACTGGCCGGTGAGGTTGGCGGCGACCGGCAGGACGCGCTTCTTGTCTTTCAGGTAGGACTTGGCCATCGCGACGGCCGATTCAGCCGGCGCGTAGAAAGCCGAGCCGGTTTCGAGCAGGGCGACGATCTCGCCGCCGCCGCCACGCGTGCGCTTCACCATCGCGTCGAGTTCTTCCTGCGTGAAGAAACCCTGTTTGATGCAATCCGGCAGCGACACGCCGCCGATCGAGGAGTGGCGCACCATCGGCACCATGTCGTCGCCGTGTCCGCCCAGCGTCCAGGCTTTCACGTCTTCGATGGAGATGCCGGTTTTTTCCGACAGGAAGTAGGCGAAGCGGGCGCTATCAAGCACGCCGGCCATGCCGACGACGTGCGAGGCCGGGAGGCCGGAGAATTTCTGCAGCGCCCAGACCATCGCATCGAGCGGGTTGGTGATGCAGATCACGAAGGCTTTCGGGGCGTATTGCGCGATGGCGGCGCCGACCGACTTCATGACGCCGAGATTGATGCCGATGAGATCGTCGCGGCTCATGCCCGGTTTGCGCGGCACGCCGGCGGTGACGATGATGACGTCCGAGCCTTCGATCACCGAGTACTCGTCCAGCGAGCCGCCCGAGAGCTTGCCGTCCTTGCCGTACACGGCGGCGGCTTCGGCGATGTCCAGGCCTTTGCCCTTGGCGATGCCGCCCTTCATGTCGACGAGCACGATGTCGCCGAGCTCTTCACGCGAGCAGACGTGGGCGAGCGTGCCGCCGATCATGCCTGCGCCGATAAGCGCGATCTTCTTGCGGGCCATGGACGTGTCTCCTGAGGGTTTCGCGACGGGTGCGGGTTTCGAAATGAGCGCGGGCGGGACTTCGTGCTCAGGCGCCAGGGCCGGCGGCGTGGGCGGCTGAACCGCGCCCTTTGCCTTGCTGCCCTTGAACCACCCGAACATTCTTTCCCCGGAATTGGAACGCGGGGACGGTTAGCGCAACGGGAGCAGGGGGGCAATGCGGCTTTGAGGGCGGAATCGGCCCTTTTCTCACGCCTTCGCGATCAGACGACCTGTTCGATCCAGAAGCGGGCCGCCTTCCTACTGCCCGGCTACGAATATCCCGACGCCGACAACACAGGATTCCGTCTCGCAATTGAGCAGTTCCACGGTGAGCGTGATTTCCTCGCCCGCATCGCCCGGCAGGATCAGAAGCATGGGTGCATCGTCTTCCAGCGTGTCGCTCTCGAATTCCTCGCCATCCTCGTCGTAGGCGTAGAGATCGACATCGGTGCAGTCGTCGTCGCACGCGCCGTAGACGTAGAGCACCGCGTCCGGGTCGATGCTGAAGGTGAAGTCTGCTGTTTCACCGACGGACAGTTCCGCCGTTTCGATTTCGCCAGAGAGGTCCTCGCCTTCCTCCGTCGCCATGTCCTGGATCAGGCTGCGGACGTAAGCCTCGATATCGTCGTTCGGGTCCTGCGCGATAGCGACGCCCGCGAGCGCGATAGCAGCGGCGGCAGCGATGCCGGCCGCACGAAAGATTCCCCGGCGCATGCGCCCTCCAGACCCCGAAAACAAACCCCGATCAGATGTAACCAGCGTTCTGCCTGTCGCGTGGCGGTGTCAATCAGTGCGCTGCAAACATTCAGCGTTGCGGTTGCTGGCCGAGCCGCTCGGCAAGACGCGCAATACCGCCGCGAACCATCTGGCCATGGCCATCGTCGGCGAGCGCATCGCTGGTCTGCTGCGCGAGATGAAGGTGATGGCGCGCAGTCTCGCTGTCGCCAGTGCGGTGGAGCACGTCAGCGAGGTTCAGGTGGAGGGAGGGATAGAGACTGAGAACGCTCAGGCCGGATGTATCGGGCCGTTCCTTGACGATGCGGTCTGCGGCGGCGAGCGCGCGACGATCCCACTGGAGCTCGATGCCGGGGTCATCCTGCGTATCGGCCATGTAGTGGCTGAGAATGCACTGGTGGAACGGGTCGCCGTCGGTCTCGATCTCGAACCACAGGGCGGCGAAGGCTTCGCGGGCGTCGGCGCGGCGGCCGGCGTTGAATTGGGTGAGGGCGTCGCCGATGCGATCGAGCACGGGATCGCTCATTTTGCTGTCTCTGTGGCCTGCTCGCGTTCGGCGGCAAGATAGTCGGCGGAGCGCATCTCGTGCAGGCGGCTGGCGGTGCGCTGGAATTCGAACGCGCCATCGCCGGAGACGTAAATGTCGTCGGGCAGGGCGTCTGCGGACATCAGCAGCTTGGTCTTCGATTCGTAG
>JAVBYB010000169.1 GCA_030824255.1 bacterium | reverse complement strand
TGAAACGACGCCATTGCTCGAAGCCGGCGGAAAATGTCTGCACGGGGACGCGGGAGCCGCGAACCTTCTTTGACGACGCCAACCACGCGGGGCCTCCCGCGTCCCCGGCCCTCCATGTGCGGGCCAGAGCTACAGCGAACCTCCAGATGCTCCGGCATCGTGGAGCTTTCGGCGTATCCAGCTTTGACCCGTCACAATCCCGCTCTACCCTGCGCGCGACAGGGAGACATCATGCGCCATCTCATCGCCCTCCTCGCGCTCGCCCTCGCCGCCTGCGCTACCGCGCGCGAACCGGCGCCCACCACGCTCACCCTCACCGGCACGATCACCCGCGCCGACCACCAGACCTATCGCGAGATCCCCTTCACCGTGCCGACCGGCACACGCGCCATCACGATCGACTTCACCTACGACAAGGACAACCGCACCGTCATCGACCTCGGCCTGCGCGACCCGCAGGGCCAGCGCGGCTGGAGCGGCGGCAACAAGTCCAGCTTCACGATCGGCGAACATACCGCCACGCCCTCCTACAAGCCTGGCCCCCTCCAGCCCGGCGAATGGAAACTCGTCCTCGGCATCCCCAACATCCGTGACGGCCAGACGGCCAGCTACACCGCAACCGTCACCTTGAGCTCCGAGCCGCGCCAACCGACGCGAACGCCCCGCGATGGCGCGGCGCACTGGAATACCTTCGTCAAAGTCGATGCCAAATCTGGCTGGTATCGCGGCGACTTCCACACGCACACCGGACATTCGGACGGCTCATGCGGCCCCGAAGGCGCGCGCATACCCTGCCCGACCCAGCGCACCGCCGACGCCGCTCGCAATGCAGGCCTGAACTTCGTGGCGATCACCGATCACAACACGATCACGCAGGTGACCGACATCCGCGAGCTGCAAGGCCCCTTCGGCAATTCGCTGCTCCTGATCCCGGGCACCGAAATCACCACGTTCAACGGCCATCTCAACGCAATCGGGAATCCCTACTTCCTTGACTTCCAGCTCGGCAGCCCGCGTCTTCCAACGCTGACGCCGCTCCTCGATGAGTCCGAAGGCAACGGCCCGCCTTTCTTCCTCTCCATCAACCACCCCTCCCTTCCCTCCGGCGAAGTCTGCATGGGCTGCGGCTGGACAGTGAAGGACACCGACTGGTCGCGTGTCACCGCCATCGAAGTCATCAACGGCTCCACGCTGCGCACGGCCGGCGCCGAAGCGCCGATGTCCGGCATAAAATTCTGGGAAGACCGCCTGCGCGAAGGCCACCGCATCACCGCCATCGGCGGTAGCGACAACCACGACGCCACGGACACCATAGGCGCGCGCCAATCTCCCATCGGCAAACCTGCAACCCTCGTCTACGCGCAGGAGCTCTCAACTGCAGGCATCATCGCCGGCGTCAAATCCGGCCGCGTCTTCATCGACGTCGCCGGCCTGCCCAACGCAACGCTCGACATCACCGCACGTGGAAGCTGGGGCGCTGCTGCCATGGGCGATCAAATCACGCTGCGTCCCGGCGAAAGGGCGACGATCGATGTCGTCACGCCCAACACGCCTCCCGGCTCGCAGATCGACCTCGTCGCACACAATCTCGATGTCGCCGATGGCCGGCCTGCAACTGCGCCCGCAGGTGCGCGCACATGGCAGGTCTCGCTTAGCCCCGGCGCCGCCTCCGGCTGGGTCCGCGCCAACGTCCGCGACGCCGCCGGCAACCTCCTCCTGCTGGGCAATCCGATCTATCTCGCGCGCGCCGCTGCTGGTTAACCCCACGTCCGCGTTCAATATCCGCGCAGTCCTGCCGAACCCTCCTGCGGGTATTGCCCAGAAGTCATTCTGCTTTCGCTAGAATTCGTGGCGCCAGAGCCGTGAAACGACAGCGAATTCCAATTGTGGGCGACAGACAAGGCCGTTAGTGTCTACACCAAGTATGGGGCGGTGTGTGGTGTGGGACCTTCGTGATGCTTGAGATCGTAGCGATTATCGGCGCGGTCCTCGTCGGACTGCTCCTGATCTTCCTCGTTTACCGCGCGGCGCGCACGTATGACGCCGGCGCCCACGCCACCTTCATCACGACGAAGGGCGGCGATTTCTACGGCGCCCTGCGCGCGCCGATGACGATCTGGGATCCGCGTATCAAGGTTCTCCGCGACAAGAACGCGCCCGATCTCAAAGTGCTGACGGCGGACGCCACCGGCGCCACGTTCGAAAAATCGCTGGTCAACCGCCGCAACGGTGAAATCTCGCTGCGCGTCCACACCTGCGCGCCCCGCCCCTTCACGTCGACGACCACAGACAAGCGCATGCTGATCATCAAGCCGAAGGTCGCCTTCCAGCTTGATGTCGAGCGCATCCAGATTCCGACACAGATGGAATCCTTCGGGGTGACGCTGGCCTCGCGCATCGAGAACCTGTTCGACAATGCCGTCAGCGAGTTCGAAGACCAGGACGTTTTCAAGCATCAGCGCGAGATCGAGCAGCGAGTGCTGCAGGAAATGCGCGAGATGGAGGTTGATCCTGTCGACGGCGAGCAGCCCAAGGGCATGCCGCTCGGCATCATCGTCTACGAAGCGATGTTCTCGTTCGAGCGTCCGCAGAAGCCGATCAACCGCGATCTCGCCAACGGCCCGATGGCTTACGACAACGAGCATCTCGACGATCTGGTCGACATGCTGGAGAAGGCCAATCCCGCCACGGTCGAAACCCTGATGCGCATGCTGGAACTCCAGACGCGACAGAACATCGTCCAGATGCTCTGCAAGTCGGGTGGCCTCGTCGCCTTCACCGCACAGGAACTCGGCCTGTCCGAGCGGGTGGTTGAACGCGCCCACTACGGCGCCAATATCATGAAGCCGGCAGAGCCGCCGCCGGTTGCGGTCCCTGCACCAGCGCCAGTCGTTGGAACCGCTCCGGTGGTTCTGGAAACGCCCGTCGCAAAGCCCGTTGATCCGGCGACCGCTTATTACGGCCTCGGCGCGCCGAAGGGACAGAAGCCCGCGGACGCCGCCCCGCCCAAGGAAACCTGATCCGAGATGACCATCGACCGTGAAGACCAACTGGACGGGCTGAAACGCATCGGCCTGATCGTGGGGCGCACGCTTGAGGCCATGCGGCGCGCCGCCGAGCCGGGCATGACGACGAAGGAACTCGACGATATCGGCGCCCGCGCGCTGGAACTCGAAGGCGCGCTGTCCGCCCCGAAAACCACCTACAACTTCCCAGGCGCGACCTGCATCAGCGTTTTCCCCGCCATCGCCCACGGTATTCCGGGCAAGCAGGTTCTTCGCGCAGGCCAGCTTGTGAACATCGATGTCTCCGCCGAGAAGGACGGATACTTCGCGGACACCGGCGCCAGCTTCGTGCTCCATGGGAAAGACGCCCGGCTCGACGCGCTCTGCCGGGATGGCAAGCGTGCGCTCCAGATCGGCATAAATCAGGTGCGCGTCGATGGCGCGCTCAACGCACCCGGCATCGCCATCGAGGATTTCGCGCGCAAGCACCGTTACACGCTGATCAGGAATCTCGCGAGCCATGGCGTCGGCGGCGCGCTGCATGAAGATCCTGGCGAGATACCCACCTGGCGCGACACGCGCGAACGCCGCCGCATCCACGAAGGCCTCGTCTTCACGCTTGAGCCCTTCCTGTCGCTCGGCGCAGGCTGGGCCGTCGACAGCGACGATGGCTGGACGCTCTACGCCGACAAGCCCGCGCCTACGGTGCAGTACGAGCACACGCTGATCGCCACCCGCCGCGGCACGGTCATCACCACGCTGGCGGCTTGAGCCGTTTCGTTTCGGTCGCTCTGCATCGCCCGTGCAACCACGAAACTCCAGCAAAAGCGCTGATGACCTGAAGCAATCGTCACCAAATCCTTTCATCGTCACTCACGTTTCATAAGGATTTTCGCAACCGGTTCTTTAATCCAGACATGGCAGCGTGTGCCGGTCTGGAACACCGGGATGCCCCATGTCCATCGTCGATAAGAGCTCAGATATTCACGAGCGTCTCGCCGCCGCCGAAGCAGCGCTTCATGCCGTCGGCCAGCAGATCTCGCCTGCGATCCGCCACGTCGATATCGCCGTGCTGATCCCCGCCTACAACGAGGCGACAACGATCGGCGATGTGGTGCGCTCCTTCCGCGTCGCCCTGCCGAATGCGCGCATCTACGTGTACGACAACAACAGCATCGACCAGACGTCCGCTGTCGCGCGCGAAGCCGGCGCGATCGTTCGCCGTGAGCCGTTGCAGGGTAAGGGTCATGTCGTCCGCCGCATGTTTTCGGACATCGAGGCGGACGTTTATGTGATGGTCGATGGCGATGCGACGTATGACGCCGCTGCGGCCCCGCGCCTCGTCTCGCGCCTGCTGGAAACACAGGCCGACATGGTCGTGGGCGCCCGCATTACGGAGGAGAAAGCCGCCTATCGCGCCGGCCATCGCCTCGGCAATCGCGTGCTCACCGGCCTCGTCGCCTGGATTTTCGGCGACCGCTTCACCGACATGCTGTCGGGCTATCGCGCCTTCTCGCGACGCTTTGCGAAATCCTTCCCCGCCCTTGCCTCCGGCTTCGAGACGGAAACCGAACTGACCGTCCACGCCCTTGAACTCGACATGATCACCGCCGAAATCCAGACGCCCTATGGCGCGCGTCCGGAAGGCTCCGTGTCAAAGC
>JAVBYB010000395.1 GCA_030824255.1 bacterium | reverse complement strand
AGGCTGTTGGCCCTTAAATGACGGCCTCAATTGCCCGACTGGGCCACAGGCAGCCGCCGACCATGAGCAACGACACTTTCGACGTCATCGTTATCGGCGGGGGCCATGCCGGCGCCGAGGCCGCAGCCGCCGCGGCGCGGTTTGGCGCGAAGACGGCGCTGGTCACGCACAAGCTTTCCACCATCGGGGAGATGTCCTGCAACCCGGCCATTGGCGGCCTGGGCAAGGGGCACCTTGTTCGCGAAGTCGATGCGCTTGACGGCGTGATGGGCCGGGCGGCGGATCGCGGCGGTATCCAGTTCCGCATGCTCAACCGGTCCAAGGGGCCGGCGGTGCGGGGGCCGCGTACGCAGGCGGATCGCCGGCTTTATCGCGAGGCTGTGCAGTCGATCCTGCGGGAATACGAAAACCTGACGCTGATCGAGGACGGGGTCGAAGACCTGATCGTTGAGCCGACGGCTGACGGCAAGGGCCGCGTCGGGGGCGTGATCGGCCAGTCGGGCAGGTCATGGCGGGCAGGCGCTGTCGTGGTGACGACGGGCACCTTCCTCAAAGGCCTGATCCATATTGGCGAGAAGCGGATTCCGGCGGGTCGCGTGGGCGAGGCGCCGGCGATTGGCTTGTCGGATCGGCTGTATGGGCTGGGCCTGCAGATGGGCCGGCTGAAAACGGGCACGCCTGCCCGGCTCAAGGCCTCGACCATCGACTGGTCGGGACTGGAGATGCAGGAGGCGGATGCCGAACCGATCCCGTTCTCCTTCCTGAATGACAGGATCACGGTGCCGCAGATTGCGTGCGGCATCACCTGGACCTCGGCCGAGGTGCACGCGGTGATCGGCGACAACCTGCACAAGTCGGCGGTCTATTCCGGCGCGATTGCGGGACGCGGCCCGCGCTATTGCCCGTCCATCGAGGACAAGGTGAAGCGCTTTGCCGACCGGGATAAGCACCAGATCTTCCTCGAGCCGGAGGGGCTTGATGACGACACCGTCTATCCGAACGGGATTTCGACCTCGCTGCCGGAAGACGTGCAGGAAGCCTTCATCCGGAAGATCCACGGGCTGGAGCGCGTCGAGATCAAGCGCTTCGGCTACGCCATCGAATACGACTATGTGGACCCGCGCGAGCTGACGCCGGACCTTGGCGTGAAGCGCCTTCCCGGCCTTTATCTGGCGGGCCAGATCAATGGCACGACGGGCTATGAAGAGGCTGCGGGACAGGGGCTTGTGGCCGGTCTCAACGCGGCGCGCTTTGCGGCGGGAAGCGACCCGTACATTCTCGACCGGAGCCGCGCCTATATCGGCGTGATGATCGACGACCTGGTGACGCGCGGCGTTTCCGAACCCTATCGCATGTTCACCTCGCGGGCCGAATACCGGCTGACGCTGCGCGCGGACAATGCCGACCAGCGGCTGACGGAAGAGGGCGTGAAGGCCGGCGTCGTGGGGAGCCACAGGCGTGAAATGTTTCACGTGAAACGTTCATCGATCGATGCGGCGCGTGGTCGGCTCGAAGCCATGACGCTGACGCCGAACGAGGCGCGCGGCCACGACATCAAGATCAACCAGGACGGCAAGCGGCGCAACGCGCTGGAGCTGATGGCCTATGACGGCGTCGACTTCGCCAAGATGCGCGCGATCTGGCCGGAGCTGTCGGACGTGACCCCGCAGGTCGCCGAGCAGATGGAGATCGAGGCCCAGTACGCAGGTTACCTCGATCGGCAGGAAGCCGACATCATCGCCTTCCGCCGTGACGAGGACATGCGCCTGCCCGTCGACCTCGACTACCGCCTGATCGGCGGTCTTTCGAACGAGGCGAAGGACAAGCTTTCGAGTGTGCGGCCAGCGACGCTGGGCCAGGCGGCAAGGATCGAAGGCATGACGCCCGGAGCGATCACGGCGGTTCTGGGGTATCTGCGGCGGTCGGCGAAGAAGGCGGACAAGGCTGTTTCGGGGGCGGCTCAGGGTTAGGCGGGCGCTGCCTGTCATCCCGGGCGAAGCGAAGCGTAGAGCCGGGACCCATCCCGCAATGACCGAACAGGACGATCAATGGGTCCCGGATAGCGCTGCGCGCTTCCGGGATGACAAGCAGTGAAACGAGCAAACGATGCCCTGGCCTACGCACGATGAAGACGGTTTCGGGCCGGAGGATGCGGTTGGGCTGACCGGTGTTTCACGTGAAACACTGGCGCGCGTTCGGGCATACCTTGGCGTGCTCGATGCGTGGCGGGAACGAATCAATCTGATCGGACCTGGCGAAGGCAGGCACCTCTGGCGGCGCCATGTGCTCGATAGCCTGCAGCTGATCGAACAAATTTCTTCCGATGATCTGGCGGTGGTGGATCTGGGCGCCGGGGCGGGATTTCCGGGGCTGGTGATCGCCTGCGCGTTGGTGGAACGACCGGGCGCTTCGGTGACCCTGGTGGAAAAAAGCGTCAGGAAATCCGAGTTCCTGCAGGCGGCGATCGACACGGTAGGGCTGCCTGCCCGTGTCCTGAACGTCCGGATCGAGGATGCGCCTCGCCAGCAGTATGACCTGCTCACCGCCCGGGCGCTGGCCCCGTTACCCAAGCTTTTGGGGTATGGTTACGCATGGCTTAAACCTTCCGGTAAGGCCCTGCTGATGAAAGGTAGAGACACGGCCTCCGAACTTGTCGAGGCGCGCAAGTCCTGGACCTTCGATCTGTCCGAACGTGCGAGCCTGTCGAGCCCGGAGGGACACGTACTGAAGGTGTCTTCGATCAAACCCCGGAGGGCATGATGCGCGTCATCACTGTCGCCAACCAGAAAGGCGGAGTGGGCAAGACCACCACCGCAATCAATCTCGGCACCGCGCTTGCGGCTGTCGGCCGGCGCGTCCTCATCATGGATTGCGACGCGCAGGGCAACGCCTCGACTGGACTCGGCGTGGAGCCGGGCGCGCGCGACAAGTCGACCTATGACGTGCTCGTCGGCGAAGGCACGATGCGCGAGGCGATCCTGCCGACCAAGGTGCCGAACCTCGACATCATTCCCGGCGACGAAAACCTCGCCGGCGTCGAGACGATGCTGCACAACGACCCGCGCAAGAACTTCAAGCTCAAGGAAGCCTTCGAGGTCTTCCGCGCGACCGGCGATGTCTACGACACCGTGCTGATCGATTGCCCGCCTTCGCTGTCCACCGTCACCGTCAATGCGATGGTTGCGGCGAACGCCGTGCTGGTGCCGCTGCAGTGCGAGTTCCTGGCGATGGAAGGTCTTTCCCAGATCCTGCGCACGATCGAACTGGTGCGGTCCGGCCTCAACCCGAACCTCGAGGTTCAGGGCGTTGTGCTGACCATGTACGACAAGCGTAACAACCTCTCCGACCAGGTCGCCAACGAAGTGCGCACCTATCTCGGTTCCAAGGTTTACCAGACAGTCATACCCCGGAATGTACGGTTGTCCGAGGCCCCGTCCTTCGGACTACCGGCCATACTTTACGACCACAAATGCACCGGGAGCGAAGCCTACATCATGCTCGCCCAGGAACTGATGCAGCGGGAACGCGAGAGGGCAGCGGCGTGAGCAACAACCTGAAACAGGCGCGACTGGGGCGCGGTCTTTCGGCTCTGCTCGGCGATTACGCAGGCGCCCGCAACGCCATTGAAGGCGGGGAGCCCATGGGCGCCGACACTCAGCCTGCGGAAGAGCTGTCTCCTTCGGAGATCGCGATCGACCGCATCGTGCCGAACCCGAAGCAGCCGCGCCGCACCTTCATCGAGGCGGAGCTGGAAGAGCTGTCGGAATCGATCCGCCTCAAGGGCGTGATCCAGCCGATCCTCGTCCGCCCGGATCCGACGCAGCCGGAAATGTTCGAGATCATCGCCGGCGAACGCCGCTGGCGCGCCGCGCGCCGGGCTGGCCTTACGGTCATGCCGGCGGTCGTGCGCGAGATGGACGATCGCGAGATGCTCGAGATCGCGATCATCGAGAACGTGCAGCGGTCTGACCTCAACCCGGTGGAAGAGGCCGAAGCCTACAAGGCGCTGATCGACCGGTTTGGCCGGACGCAGGAATCTGTCGCCCAGCAGGTCGGCAAGAGCCGCGAGCATGTGTCGAACTCGATGCGCCTGCTCTCGCTTCCCGAAGACGTGCGCGAGCATGTGCGCGAGGGCCGCCTGACGGCTGGCCACGCGCGAGCGCTGATGAAGACATCTGATCCCTCGCGCTTCGCGGCGATGGTGATCGAGAAGCAGCTGTCGGTGCGCGAGACGGAAGCGCTGTCCAAGGCGGACAAGGTGTCCGGCGGCAAGCTGGAAACGAAATCGGCGGGTGAGGACAAGGACGTCGACACCAAGGCGCTGGAGCTCGACCTGCAGCGGGCGCTGGGGCTCGACGTCGATATCCGCCATGTGAACGGCAAGGGCGGCGAAGTGCGGATCAAGTATGCCCAGCTTGAGCAGCTGGACGAGATCTGCCGCCTGCTGAGCCGGCCGCGCGTGATGCCGTCGAACGGCGATACCGAGGCGTAACAAATCGTACAGATGAGACTTCAGCGGCCCGCACTGACGTGCGGGCCGTTCTGTTTCTGCTGTTCACCACCGTGTGATCAAAAAATCCCAGAGCCGATGAAACCCGATTGCGGGTCCGCCGTTGATACCATGTCACGGCGGCTTCTCCTTTCCGTCCCCCCCGACCCCCCGGAG
>JAVBYB010000071.1 GCA_030824255.1 bacterium | reverse complement strand
CGCCAAGAAAGCTGCTGCAAAACCGGCGAGCCCGCGCAAGTCGGCAGGTCCCGCGCGGAAATCCCGCCCAGCGAAACGGACCCGCTGATCGACACAGGCGGCGTCCAAAAGCAGTGAACGGTCATCCCGGGATTGCCGCGCGGCGTCAAAGATGTTCACAGCCACATGGCTTTGGTGGCATTCTGGTTCGGGATCAGAATGCTGCGCGACGCCAGTTGGGCTGATCCGGGAGCTGGGTATGCCAGTTGGGAAAGTCAGCGTCGTTATCCGCGCGCTGAACGAGGAAAAATGGCTCGGCCAGGCACTGGCCGCGTGCCGCGCGCAGCAGCTTGGCGCAGGCACGGAGCTTGAGCTGATCCTGGTCGATTCAGGCTCGACCGATGGAACCGTTGCGATCGCGCGCGAACATGGCTGCCGCGTGGTCCAGATCCGCCGGGAAGACTTCACGTTTGGCCGTTCGCTGAATGTCGGCTGCGATGCGGCGCAGGGCGACATGCTCGCGTTCATTTCGGCGCACTGCATTCCGTCCACTGACAGCTGGCTGCAGGACCTCATCCGGCCAATCGAGCAGGGTCTGTGCGACTACACCTATGGCCGGCAGATCGGGCACGCGATCAGCCGCTTCTCCGAGCGCCAGGTGTTCGCGCAGTATTTCGGCGCGACCAGCCGGCTGCCGCAGCAGGGCTTCTTCTGCAACAATGCGAACGCCGCCATTCGCGCCGAAACGTGGCGCAATCACAGGTTCGACGAGACGGTCACGGGGCTTGAGGACATGGTGCTGGCGAAGACCATCGTCGGTGCGGGCGGCCGTGTCGGTTATGTCGCTGAAGCGCCCGTGATCCACATCCATGAGGAAACGCTGAAGCAGACGCAGCGGCGTTACTACCGCGAGGCGCTGACCATGCGCGCGATCATGCCGGAAGTGCACTTCCATGTCTGGGACATGGTGAACTGCCTTGCCGCCGGCGTGACTCACGACATGGGCGCCGCGATCCGTGAGAAGACATTCTGGAAGGAAGCGGGCGGGATTTTCAGCTTCAGGTTCAACCAGTACTGGGGCACGTATCGCGGGCACAACGAACACCGCGTGCTGTCACAGGCGCAGAAGATTTCGTACTACTATCCACCGTCGCCAAAACAGAAGAGCGCCGATTCAAAAACTCCCCCCGACACCGCGGAGAATGGAGACGGCGACGGTTCATGGAAAGCGGTTCCGGCTGGTGCGGATATGAAGCGTGATTGACGGAAAAAGCCTGACGGCGCTTCTCCCGATGAAGGCGCACAGCGCCCGGGTGTCTTCAAAGAACTTCCGGATGATCGCGGGAAAGCCGCTGTTCCGGTGGGTCCTCGACACGATGCTGGCGACGCCGGAAATCGACCGCGTCGTGATCAACACGGACGCGCGCGATATCCTGTCGGCCAATGGGCTGAATGATGGCGATGGCGACGGGAAGGTGATGATCCGCGACCGCAAGCCTGAGATCTGCGGCGACTTCGTTTCGATGAACCTGGTGCTGGCGGACGACATCGCGAATGCGAAGTCAGACCACTACCTGATGACGCATACGACCAACCCGCTGCTGCAGGCGCCGACGATTCGCGCGATGATCCGTGCGTACATGGATGCGACGCGATCCGGCGTTGCGGACTCCCTCTTCACGGTGAACCGCATGCAGACGCGATTCTATACGGCAGAAGGCGCGCCGATAAATCATGATCCCGACAACCTGATCCGCACGCAGGACCTGCCTCCGTACATGGAAGAGAATTCCGTGTGCTACCTGTTCACGCCCGAGAGTTTTGCGTCCACGGGCGCGCGTATCGGGAAAAAGCCACTGCTGTTTGCAACCCCGCGCCTGCAGTCGGTCGATATTGACGAGCCTGCCGACTGGTTCATGGCGGAATCGCTGCTGATGCGGGTGGTTGCGGGCGAGACCCTGCCCGAAGCTTGAGATGACCAAGATGCGCGTTCTTGTTACCTGCCCGCCAATGCTGGGCCTGATCCAGGAATTCATCCCGGCTTTCGAGGCGAAGGGGCTGACGTGCGTGCCGGCCAAGGTCACGCAGGTGATGACGGAAGCGGGGCTGATGGAGCTCGTGCCGCAGATGGACGGCTGGATCATTGGCGATGATCCCGCGACGCGGCAGGTTGTGGCGGCGGGTGTCGCAGGCAAGCTCAAGGCTGCTGTCAAATGGGGCGTCGGCGTCGACAATGTCGATTTTGCAGCCTTCAGGGATCACAGTGTTCCCGTGGAGAACACGCCGGGCGTGTTTGGCGGCGAAGTCGCGGATGTGGCGCTGACCTATGCGCTGGGGCTGGCGCGCGAAACATACTTCATCGACCGTGAGATCCGGCAGAACGGCAGCTGGCCGAAACCTTCGGGCATCAGCATGGCGGGCCGCACGGTGGCGATCGTCGGCTTTGGCGACATCGGGCGGCAGACAGCGAAGCGCATCCTGGCCTGCGACGCGAAGGTCATCGCCTATGATCCGGCATTCAAGCCGATGGATGGCGTTCAGGTCGAGTCCGCGACGTGGCCGGAGCGGCTGGCCGAGGTGGATTTCCTGATCTTCACCTGTCCGCTGAATGCCGGCACGCGCGGCATGTTCAATGCCGCGGTCGTGCCGAAGCTAAAGCCCGGCGTGCGCGTCGTGAACGTCGCGCGCGGACCGGTGATCGTCGAGGCGGACCTGATCGCGGCGTTGCAATCCGGCGTGGTGCATTCGGCGGCGCTGGATGTGTTCGAGGTCGAGCCATTGCCGGCGAATTCGCCGTTGCGAGCGATGGATCGCTGCATCTTCGGGTCGCACAACGGGTCCAACTCGGCAGATGCCGTGCGGCGGGTCAGCCACATCGCGATCGGCAAGATTGCCCGCCTGCTGGGTGTCGGGTAACGAGTCCGGATGGCTTCTCCACACGCACCCCCGGCGACCTATCCCAGCCTGAAAGGGCGCGCCGTAATGATAACGGGCGGCTCGACCGGCATCGGGGCGGCGATGGTGCATGCCTTCGCCGGACAGGGGGCCACGGTCGGTTTCGTTGATCTTGATGCAGCGTCAGCGGCGACACTTGTTTCAGACGTGCAGCGCGCGACGGGGACTGCGCCATGGTTTCGCGACCTGGACGTCACGCAGACGGCAGCACTGAAGAGCGCCATTGCCGACTTCGCGGCGGATGCGGGCGGTCTCGACGTGCTGGTCAACAATGTCGCCAACGATACGCGGCATGACCCCCTGCAGACGAGCGAGCCTGCCTGGCGCGCGACGATGGCGGTGAACCTTGATGCGGCGTTCTTCGCCGCGCAGGCGGCGATCGCGCTGATGCGGGACAAGGGCGGCTCGATCATCAATCTCAGTTCGATCAACGCCGTCACCGGACCGCCGAACATGCCCGGCTATGTCGCCTCGAAAGCGGCGCTGCTCGGGCTGAACAAGGCGCTGGCGCGCGAATACGGACCCGATGGTGTGCGCGTGAACGCGATCCTGCCGGGGTGGGTTGTCACCGAGCGGCAGCTCGACCTGTGGCTGACGCCGGAAGCAGAAGCGGCATGGATGAAGGATGTGCCGTTGAAGCGTCGCATCCTGCCTGACGACGTGGCGCGGCTCGCGCTGTTCCTCGGGGCGGACGACAGCGCGATGATCACCGGCCAGCAATTCGTCATCGATGGCGGACGGACCTGATGTCCCTGTCGGATGCGCGGCTGATCGAGGTCATCGACGTGCAGGACAAATTGGGCGAAGGCGTTGTCTGGCGCGATAGCGACAGCACGGTCTGGTGGGTCGATGTCCAGGGGCGCCGGATACACTGCCTGTCATGGCCCGGCCTTGCGCTGAAGACCTATGCCACTGACGAGCGGCCAACGGCGCTGGCCTTTGTCGAGGGGCGGGACGACGTGCTGATCGTTTCGTTCGAATCCGGCTTTGCACTGTGGTCGCCAGCCACTGGCGGCATCGACTGGCTGTCACGCCCCGCATCTCTGGGGAACGGCGTCCGGCTCAATGACGGGCGTGTTGATCCTGATGGACGTTTCTGGGTCGGTGCGATGGTGGAACGGAAGGTCGCCAAGGGCGAACTTGCGCCGGGCGCTCTCTACCGCCTTGCGGGCGAGGGCGAGGCGTCGCCTGTTCTGTCAGGGCTCCACATCGGCAATGGCATCTGCTGGTCGCCGGACGGGTCGCGCATGTATCTCGCCGATTCGATGCGCGGCGAGGTCTATGCCGCGCGTTTCGACCGCGGAAGCGGCGCCCCTGCGCGGTTCGAGGTGTTCGCGCGCTTCAGGGGCGAGGCGCCGGATGGCGCCGTGACGGACCAGAATGGGCATTACTGGAGCGCGCTGTGGGGCGGGTCGCGTGTCGCGGCGCTCTCGGCCGATGGCGCCGAGGTCGCCTCGATCGCGGTGGATGCGCTGCAGCCGAGCTGTCCGGCGTTTGGCGGGGCGAGCGGGAACCTCCTGTTCGTGACGAGCGCGCAGCAGGGCATGAGCCCGGAACAGCTGGCGGCGCATCCGAGATCGGGCAGCCTGTTCGTGTTCGAGACGGGCGCGCGGGGAATGCCGGCCGCTCGCGCCCGGCGCGCGGGATTGAAGGTTGCGTGACGCTTCGGCCGTGGCGTAAAGCTTGGCCGGTAGCGGGCTGTCGAGCCTGTCGGCTGTGTCCGTGTTCCTGCCGGAT
>JAVBYB010000501.1 GCA_030824255.1 bacterium | reverse complement strand
TGGAGCGGGCGTTGATGTGCTGACGGGCGGCGCGGGGGCCGACATTTTCGACCTCGGCGCGAACGGGGTCTGGGATGTGGCGTTCGATTTCAACGCCAGCGAAGACCGGTTCTCGCTGGGCGGTCATGTGTGGTCGGGATTCCTGACGATCGATGCAGATGGCGATGGTCAGGCCGACGACACGTTGCTGGGCTATGCAGGTGGAAACTTCGTCGCGCTCGATGTGTCGGGGCTGACTCTGCAGCAGTGGAATGCGCTGGTCGATGGAGCAGGCGCAAGCCTGACGGCGGAGAAGGCGCTCGACGATGTGACGTTGGAAATGCTGCCTGTCGAAGGTGAGACCGGCTTCGTGCGGGGGCAGGGCTTTGATGCTGGCGCTGATGCGGGCCTGCGCGGGTTGCGGCCCGAGGCGCCGATGATCTCACCACATGAAGAGTGGGGCCTCGGCGTCTAGGCAAGGCGGCCGATAAAGGCGCTTGCGGAAACGACGCGCGTGACTTTCCCGCCAAACTGTTCGCGGACGATACGCTCAGCCTCGCCGAGGAGATGCTGGCGCGTGTCTTCCGGCGCCATGCGAACGCGGGAGAAGGTGGCGTAGAGGGCGGAGAGGCGTTCGGGCGTGAAGGTGACGCTTTGTTCGAACAGCTTGTGCTCCACGTTCTTGAAGCCCGCGGTGCGCAGTTCGCCGAGACGGGCGGGGATGTCGAGGGCGAAGGCGGCTTTGCCGGACGTTGCGTTCGGGTCCTGCTCGATGCCGCTGAAGAGATGTTCGGTCACTTGACCGAAGGCGTCGGGCGCGGCCGAGTTGTGATAGACGTTCCACCACATCGCGAAGCACCCGCCAGGTTTCAGCGCGGCGCGGGCTTTCGCCAGCGCTTTCGAGCGTTGCAACCAATGCATCGACATGGCGGCGAAGCCGAGGTCGAAGAAGGCGGGCGGGAGGCTGGCGGTCTCGAACCGTGCGATATCAATTGTGAGGCGTGGATCACCCGCGGCCTTGTCGCGAAGACGCTCGGCGAGGCGGGCGTCTGGCTCGATGGCGAGGAGATAGCGGATGGGGGCTGCGAGGATGGGCAGCGTGGCGTGGCCTGTTCCGGCGCCGATTTCGAAGCAATCGCTCTGTGCCGTCAACCCTGCGCGCTCGCGCAGCCAGTCGAACAGGTCCGGCGGATAGTCCGGACGCGCAAAGTCATAAAGCGCAGCGTCTTCGCCGAACTTCGTCGCGCCGGGAGAGGTGTGAATCGAGGCCATCGCGCCGCTTGAGTTGCCGAGATCAGGGCGCGAAGCTTGAGCGCGCCGTAAGCGCCCACCGGCCGCTCTTGAACTCCACGATGTAGAGCGAGTTGAAGCGCGACATTTCCGAGCCGTCGGCGCGGTAGCGCACGAAGGTTGTCAGCATGTGTGCTTTGGTTTCATCGCACTGGACGATGCGCCGGTTCGCCCATGCCGAGCGGTCCCAGCCTTGTGCGGTGAGCGCAGGGAAGCTGGATTCGAGGTCGGCGGGTGAGTTGATGATGCGCACGGTTCCAGAGGCGATGCGGACGGAGGGGAAGTGGAAGGTTGATCCCCACGCGTCGGCATCCTTCAGGTTGAAGGTGCGCATGAATTCGTCGGTGACGTCGTAGGCGGGCTTGTAGGCTGGGCATGCCACGAACTGGTTGTCGCCGTCGCCGAAGACCGGCCCGATCGTCGCGCAAGCTCCGAGCATCGCAAAAATGGCCCCCAGACCACCTGCCAGAATTGATTTCATACCGCTGCTCCCGGGTTTCTGCGGTTGTGCCTTCCCCGCACGGAATCTATCCTTGGACCAAGTCAGGAGACAAACCAATGACATCCATCTTGTTCTCGGTCTTCTTCCTCGTGTCGGCTGGCGATCCGCCGACGGAAGTCGCGTCGCAACCGGCGCAGGCCACGACGACTACGACTACGGCTCCGGCGGCTGAGCCGAAAATTATCTGCAAGTATGAGCATGTGACGGGCTCGCGCCTGTCGAAACAGAAAGTGTGCCGTCCCGAGGGGGCGGCAGGCGACGATCAATCGACCGCCCTGCAGCGCGAGATGGACAAGTTCGGGTCTCGTCCGGAGCGCGCACCCGGTTTGGGCAACTAGCCCGAATGAAGACGATCGTGCGGCCGACCGACTAGAGCGGTCGGCACGCTTGCGCCAGCCAAGCGCGATCATCGCCCGAAAGCAGCGGACCCACCTCGGCAAGCACGCGCGCATGATACTGGTTGATCCAGGTCCACTCTTGCTCGGTGAGCAGGTTGGGCAGGATCAGGCGGCGATCGAGCGGGGCGAGCGTGAGCGTTTCGAAGCCGAGCATGGGGCGCTCTCCGCCGGGGATGGGCGTGGCTTCGGTGACGACCTGCAGGTTCTCGATGCGGATACCCCAGGCATTCGCCTTGTAGTAGCCGGGCTCGTTCGAGAGGACCATGCCGGGTTCGAGCGGCACGGTGTTCGGCGCCTTGGCGACGCGGTGCGGGCCCTCGTGCACGCCGAGATAGGAGCCGACGCCATGGCCGGTGCCATGATCGTAGTCCTCGCCGGCCTCCCAGAGCGACATGCGGGCAAGCGCGTCCAGCGCGGAGCCGGTTGTGCCTTTCGGAAAGCGCACGCGCGAGAGGGCGATGTGGCCCTTGAGGACGCGGGTGTTGCGATCCTTCATCTCCTCGCTCGGCTCGCCGATCGCCATTGTGCGGGTGACGTCGGTGGTGCCGTCGAGATACTGGCCGCCGCTGTCGAGCAGGAAGAGTGAGCCGCGCTCCAGCTTGCGGTTGGTGTTGGTGTCGGGGCGGTAGTGGTTGATCGCGGCGTTCGGGCCGGCGCTGGAGATCGAGTTGAAGGAGAGGTCTTTGAGCTCGCCCGTTTTCTCGCGGAATTCCTCGACCTTGATGGCGCAGTCGATCTCGGTGACTTCGCCGGTTTGCCCATGTTCCTCGAACCAGCGCAGGAAGCGGGAGAGAGCCGCGCCATCGCGACGGTGGGCCTGGCGCGAGCCTTCGATCTCGATCGCGTTCTTGCGGGCGCGGGGCAGCGACACGGGATCGCCTGCGCGGACCACGCTGGCGCCGGCCTTGTTGAGCGTGTTGAAGAACCAGGCGGAGGCAACCGCAGGGTCCACGCTCACGCGCTTGCCCTTGAGGCTGGCGAGGCGCTCTTCCACCGCGGTCTCGGGATGCAGCGTCACTTCGTTGCCGAGATGGACGCCGAGCTCAGCCCCGACCTTCCCGGGATGGATGAAGAGTTCCGCCTGGCCATCGGCATAGATGAAGGCGCGGCCGAGCGGCAACGGCGTACGCGAGACGTCTCCGCCCCGGATATTGAACAGCCATGCGATCGAGGCGGGGGAGGTGATGACGGCGACGTCCAGCTTCTGGTCGGAGAGGATCCTGCCGAGGCGCTGGCGTTTGGAGGACGAGGTTTCACCTGCGTATTTCGTTTCGTGCGGGACGACGGCGAACATGGGTTCGCCGGGACGGTCCTGCCAGGCGGTATCGATCGGATTGGTGTCGGTGACGACGAGAATCGCGCCGGCTTTGGCTGCTGCATCGACGAGACGATCGAGGGCGTCGGGCGACATGAGCTTCGGGTCGTAGCCGATCTTCCTGGCGCTCATACCTTGCTTCGCGAGCCAGCCGAACGGGCCGGGGTCCACAAGATCGCCCACGGTGAACAGGCCCGACGCGAGCTGTTGCTTCACTTGAAGGGTGTACCGGCCGTCGACGAAGACGATCGCGCTATCGAGGAAGACGAAAGCGGCGCCAGCGGAGCCGGTGAAACCCGTCGCCCAGGCGAGACGCTCATAGCAGGCGGGCAGGTATTCGTTCTGATATTCGTCGTCATGCGGGATGTAGATCCCGTCCAGCCCCTGCGCCTTCAGTGCAGCGCGCAGCAAGGGCAGGGATGCCTGACCGACTGCGGGGCCGCCGATGACTTCGTAGGTCTGTCTCATGTCTGCGCCTCAGGAAAAGGGAGTAGGCGCAGATTAGACCGCTATCCCGCCCGCGCATAGGTCAGCGTGGACCAGCCGTTCAGGCGGCGGCGGTTGATAAGCGTCATGCCTCGGCCAGCATAGGCGGCTTTCACCTGCGGTTCCTGATGGGTCAGCAGGCCTGACAGGATCACGCGGCCGCCGGGTTTTACGAGGCGGGCGATCTCCGGTGCGAGGCCCACGAGCGGCCGGGCAAGAATGTTCGCCAGAACCAGATCATACTGGCCGCCGGTGCGGATGAGCGGATGACCGGCGCCGCGCGCGTGGAGCAGCTTCAACCTGCGGCCAGCCTTGTTGTTCTTCCGGTTCTCGTGCGCGATGCGGATGGATTCCTTGTCCAGATCCGTTCCAAGCGCGTAGGGCACGCCAGTCTTGATCGCGGCCAGTGCTAGGACGCCGGAGCCCGTGCCGATATCCAGCACGCGCTGAGGGCGTTTCCGCTTCAGCTCTGCGGCGAGCGACTGCAGGCAGCCTTTGGTGGTCCCGTGATGGCCAGTGCCAAAAGCGGGGCCGGCTTCGATCCAGACCGGGATCTTGCCACCTTCAAGATGCGCCAGCTCGTGCCAGCCCGCCACGACGAACGGACCTGCATTCACGGCGGGAAGCCCGGCGAGCGAGACGGCGACCCAATCCTTGTCATCCAGCTTTTCGACCGAAGCGCGCGTGCCCGGCGCCTCCCGGTCAATGATGG
>JAVBYB010000298.1 GCA_030824255.1 bacterium | reverse complement strand
GCTGCGGCGGCGGGCGATGAGTTCGATCTGGAGGTGGTTGAGGGGGTCTATGTAGGGGAGGCGGGAGCGGATGGTGCGGGCGAGGTCCGGGCTGGATTCCAGCAGGTCCGACTGGCCGGTGATGGCAAGCAGTGTGTCACGGGTGAGGGCCCATTCGGCCGTGATGGTGCCGGAGATCCTGTCGGCCAGCTGGCGGTCCTTGACCAGCGAGGCATAGCGGCGGGCGATCGACATGTCCGACTTGAACATGACCATTTCCATATTGCTCATCGCCGAGCGGAAGAATGGCCAGCTTTCCCAGAATTGTTTCAGCAGCGCGATATCCACGCCGGCGTCGCGCACGGCCGAGCCGAAGCCGAACCAGCCGGGGACCATCGCGCGCGACTGCGCCCAGGAGAACACCCACGGAATGGCGCGCAGGCTTTCGATGCTGCGCGTGGTGGTGCGCGCCGTGGGACGGCTGCCGATGTTGAGGTCTGCGATCTCGGTGATCGGGGTGGCGTCGTAGAAGTATTCGACGAAGCCGGGCGTTTCGTAGACCAGCGACCGGTAGGCGCGCATGGCGGCCTGCGAGAGCGTGTCGAGCGTTTCGGCCTGCTGCGTGGACAGCTCGTTGGCGCGCGTGTGCGTGAGAGACGCCAGCAGCGTTCCCGCGACCAGCGTATCGAGGCTCTGGCGCGTGAGATCGGGATCGCCATACTTGTTGGCGACGACCTCGCCCTGTTCAGTGACGCGGATGCGGCAATCGACGGTTCCCGGCGGCTGGGCCAGCAGCGCCTCGAAGCTCGATCCGCCGCCGCGGCCGACAGCGCCGCCGCGACCGTGGAACAGCTGCATGCGGAAGCCGGCGCCGGAGACGACGCCATGCAGCGCGCGTGAGGCCTTCTGCAATTCCCAGATCGATGTGAGGTAGCTGCCGTCCTTGTTGCTGTCGGAGTAGCCGACCATGATCTCAACCACCCCGGAGACGCTGTGCAGGGCGCGGATCAGGGGGAGGGCGAGATAATCGCCCATCGTCCGGGGCGCGGCGCGCAGATCGCCGATGGTTTCGAACAGGGGCTCGGGGAAGATGCTGGCCTCGGGCGTCTCGCCGGGCCGGAACAGGCCGACTTCCTTCAGCAGCAGCCATGTTTCGAGCAGATCGGAGACGGCGGTGGTGTTGGAAATGATGTAGCTGCGGATTGCATCGGGCCCGTGCCGGCGCTTGGCCTCTGCGGCGGCTGCCAGCGTGCGCAGCTCTTTCTGTGTTTCCTCGCTGTAGGTGGCGAAGGGCGAGGACAGCAGGCGCACATGCGACAGCTCCTCGATCAGAAGCTTGCGCCGCTCATCCTCGGGCAGCGCGTCATAATTGTCGGCAACGCCTGCGCTCTTCAGGAGCTCCGCCACCACACGGCCATGGACGGAGGAGTTCTGGCGGAGGTCCAGCGTCGCCAGATGGAAGCCGAAGACATCGACCGCGCGTATCAGGTCCGGCAGCGGCCCCGTGCTGAAGGACGGACCCTGGCTGTCCACCAGAGACCGCTGCACAATCTGAAGGTCGGCCTTCAGTTCATCCGGTCCGTTATAGGCTTCTGCGTTGATGGCTGGCGCACGTGCCGGCGCTTCGCCCGTCAAGGCTGTCAGCGTACGGGCCGTTCGCGCGTAGATGCCGGTCAGCGCGCGGCGATAAGGTTCATCCGCGCGATGCGGGGAGGTGTCGCCGGAGCGTTCGGCCAGCGCGGCCAGCTCGTCGCCCGGCGCGGTGAAGCGGGAGGACAGCGACAGCTCCGCCCCCAGTGCATGTATGCGTTCGAGATAGGCGCGCAGCGCGGCGCTCGCCTGTGTGCGCAGGGCGCGGCGCAGCGTTTCGCCATTCACGTTCGGATTGCCGTCGCGATCGCCGCCAACCCATGTGCCCACGCGCAGGAAGCTCTTGAGATCGTGGCCGAGCAGCTCTTCCCATTGTGCGTAAATCTCCGGCACGGCGGGCATGAAGCTTTCAGCGAAATAGGAGGTCGCGTTGGCGATCTCGTCCTCCACCGCGATACGCATCTGGCGCAACAGGCGCGTGCGCCACAGGATGGACACCTGGCGCTTGAGGTCCGCTTCGGTGCGGCGGCGTTCGGCATCACTTTGGGCGAGATCGAGCCGGTCGAGATCGTGGGCGATGGCGTGCTGGCGGTCCAGCACGCTCTTGCGCCTGGCTTCGCTGGGGTGAGCTGTGATGACGGGGGCGACGAGGCCGCCCGATAGACGTTCGGCAATCTGCGCGCGCGTGAAGCCCTGCGCCTCCAGGTCGGTCACGACGCCCGCCACGGACGCCGCAATATCCGCGCCGCTGCGCCCGCGCTGTCGCTGCACATGATCTTCCGCGAGGTTGGTGATCTGCAGGAAGCTTGCGAACGAGTGGACGAAGCGCACGGTCTCATCGACGGTGAGTTGGGCCAGTTCATCCGTCAGCGCCTTGGACGAAGCGTCAGACCCGTCGCGATAGGCGCCGACGGAGGCACGGCGGATATTCTCGATCTGCTGGAAAACATCCTCGCCATCCTGTTCGCGGATCACATCGCCCAGCACGGCGCCGAGCATGCGGACGAGCGATCTCTGGGTTTCGGCTTCGGATGGCATCGTGTCCCCGCTCTGCGCGTCAGGTGTTGGTATGCCTGCACAACGCATAACTTAAGATGCCGGGAGCGGATTTCTGCGGCGGCGCCACGAAAGTTTGCAGGAATTGTTGTGATGTCCGGGACAGTCTTCAGGACACCGGGCAGGTACGACCCGCTTCACGGCTACAGTATCAAAGGTCCAACGCGCCAGCGGCAGAGGAAGATGGAGCCAGCGCGCGTTTGCGTACTTGTATGAGCTTGTAGGCTGCAGCGGCATCCTTTGCCTGGAAGAACTCGGCAAGGCCGTGCACGCTCGGATGCCAGATGCCTGGGTGAAGCATCCCTGGATCGGCTCCAAAAAGAATCGTTCCACGTGTATTGGCGCCTGCATCATAGCGCACCTGCGTGTTTGCCAGCAGGTCGATGCTGACAAGCTTTTCACCGTTCAGGCCGCTGAGAATGAGCGCGCGCGTGTCAGTTAGCGCATACGCGTGTTTGGTACGCGCATAAGCATCGACGACAAAGCGTCCGACGACGAGGTAGACGCCGATGCAGACAAACATTGCTCCCCAAAGGACCATGAAGGAGTTTTCGGAGGACTGCATCCAAACCGAGTATTCCCAGAAAACTGCGAAGCCAGTCCATAGGACGCTGAGCGGGATCAGAAACAAATCGTGGCTGCGCAAAGCAAACCCCTGCCTGGGCGCCCCCGTCCAACGTATAGTCTCACGCGAAGCGAGGAAGGGTTGAAACCGCTGTGCAATCCGGCTGTCCATCGGTGCTCCATATCCCGCTAAACTACGCAGCGAATTGGCGACCCCGGCAGGATTCGAACCTGCGACCTCCGGTTTAGGAAACCGATGCTCTATCCTGCTGAGCTACGGAGTCGGCGCGGGGCGTTATGCCTGCAATCCTCGGACTTCGCCAGCGGCTTGGCGGATGGGCTCTGCGGCGCCTATGGTCTCTGCCGGAGGGGCGATGGCGGGGGCGTTTTCTGGATTTCACGGTGGGTGGTCGCGCCGCAGCTTCATGCTGGCGGGGTTGGCCGCGGCTGGCTGTTCGGCCGGTTGCTCAGGACAGGGTGATCTCGCCGAGGGGGAGCGTGGCCGCATCTCGCGCGTGATGGACGGGGATATCGTCGCGCTGGATACGGGGCTGCGCGTGCGGCTGGCCGAAGTGGAGGCGCCGGCTGCGGGTTATGGCGAGCGCGCGGGCGAACCGGGGGCGGAGGAGGCGCGTGACGTTCTTTCCCGCGCGGCGCTCGGGCGTGAAGCGCAGCTCTGGTATGGCGGGCTGTCACGCGACCGTTACGAGCGCGCCATCGCCCACCTGATCGCGCGCGATGAGGTGGGCGGCGAGGTGTGGCTCAACGGCCTTGTCGTGCGACAGGGGGCAGCGCGCGTGCGCACCTATCCCGACAATGCCATGCGCGCACGGCGCCTGCTGGCGCTGGAGGATGAGGCGCGCGCGGCGAAGCGCGGCCTCTGGGCGGAGAAGCATTGGCGCGTGCGCGGGCTCGACGATCTGCAGGCCGCGCCGAACTTTGCGATCGTTGAAGGCGTGGTGAGCAGGATGGGCGCGCGCGCGGGCGATGCGGAGGCGCATCTGGAGGCGGGCGGCATCCGCTTCGATGTGGGCGAGCGCATGGGGCCGCCTGATATCGAGATTGGCGACGGCGCGCGCGTGCGTGTGCGCGGACGTGTCGACACGCGCGGCGTGCAGGATGGCGGCGCGCCGCTGATCCGCGTAACGCACTGGGCGCAGGTGGAAGTCGTCGCGTGATACGCGGGGAGAGGAGAGGCCTATGGCGCCGGTGGTGGTCGATCCCAGCAAGGTGCGCGAGTTCAAGACGCGCGACGCTTTCTACAAATGGCTGAAGGCGAACCACGACAAGCAGGACGAGGTATGGATCCGCATCTTCAAGAAGGCGACCGGCAAGCCGACGGTCTCTGCGGTTGAAGCCATCGACGTCGTGCTGTGCTGGGGCTGGATCGATGCGATCCGCAAGTCGTGGGACGACGAGTCATTCGTGCAACGCTATACGCGGCGGGGGCCGAAGAGCCTTTGGAGCCAGGTCAATCGCGATAATGTGGCGCGGCTGGTTGAGGAGGGGCTGAT
>JAVBYB010000337.1 GCA_030824255.1 bacterium | reverse complement strand
GTGCGGGGGGCCTTAATCGCCAGCGGGATCCTGCTTTCCGCCTGTGCCTCAAGCAGCAGCGTCAGCGAACCCGCGTCCCAAAATCCTGCCCATGCCGTCGAGCAGGCGCACGCCGCCATGCCCGACATGGGCCTCGTCGCCGTGGACTACGATCTCGGCCTGCCCGCCTGGGCGCCGCCGCCGGTCGAGCCCGCCACCAACCGCCTCAACGCTGCGAAGATCGAACTCGGCCGCCGGCTGTTCTATGACGTCCGCCTCAGCGCCGACGAAACCAAGTCCTGCGCCTCTTGCCATCGCCAAGAACTCGCTTTCACCGACGGCCTCGCCATCTCACCCGGCGTCACCGGCGATTTCACGCCGCGCAACTCCATGTCGTTGGCCAACGTCGCCTACGCGCCCGTGCTCACCTGGGGCAACCCGCTGCTTCACACGCTGGAACAGCAAGCCCTCGTTCCGCTGCTCGGCCAAGAGCCGGTGGAGCTTGGAATGGCCGGCCGCGACCCCCAGATGGTGGAGAAGCTCTCCGCCGATCCGGTCTATCGCGATCTTTTCCCGGAAGCCTTCCCGGACATGAAGGGCGAGATCAGCCTCGCCACAGTCGTCCGCGCACTCTCGGCTTTCCAGCGCACGCTGATCTCCCTGTCGTCGTCCTACGACCAGTATCGCTACGAGGACAATATCGACGTGATGTCAGACGCCGCCATACGGGGCGAAGCGCTCTTCTTCTCCGAGAAGTTCGAGTGCCACCATTGCCACAACAATCTCAATATGAACGATAGCATCGTTCACGCTCGCGCCCCGCATCCCGAGATCGCCTTCCACAACACCGGTCTCTACAATCTCGACGGGAAGGGCGCTTACCCCGCGCACAATATCGGTATCGCCGAACTCACCGGCCGCGCCGAGGACATGGGCCGCTTCCGCGTGCCCACCCTGCGCAACGTCGCCGTCACCGCGCCCTACATGCACGATGGCTCCATCGCCACGCTCGATGAAGTGCTTGATCACTACGCCGCCGGCGGCCGCACGGTCACGAGCGGCCCCAATGCAGGCGTCGGCAGCAACAACCCGCTAAAAAGCTCATTCGTTCCGGGCTTCGAGATCACGCTCGAAGAACGCGCCGATCTCCTCGCTTTCCTTAAGACGCTGACAGACGACAAATTTCTCACCAACCCCAACTATTCCGATCCCTGGAAATGAAGGATCAAGCGATGAACCGCTTCCTCAAGTCTGCCGCTCTCGGCCTCGCCCTCGCGCTGACGGCCACGCCCGCGCTCGCACACTCCACGGTGAAAGGCACCGTCCCTACCAGCGGCACGGTCCTCCTGTCGTCGCCCAACGAAGTCGTCATCAACTTCAACGAGCCCGCGCGCCTCACCTCGGTCGTGCTCATTGAATCCGGCATGCCTGAGCGCAAGCTGCCCTTCACGCCACCCTCGGGCAGCGCGAACACCTTCACCATGCCCGCGCCGAACCTCGGTTCCGGCCGCAACGAGATCAAATGGAAGGCCCTCTCGAAAGACGGCCACCCGATCTCCGGCTCGATCATCATCGTGATCCGCTCCGGCCCGGCCCTCTCCACCACGCTGCGCGCGCCGGTCTCAGACGCCGCGCCGCACCCGGCCAGCGAAGCCCCGCACTGATGCTCGAACTCGTCGCCGCCCTCACGAAACTCCTGCTTTACACCGGCTCGCTCTGGGCTGCTGGCGCCTCGCTGGCGTTCGCAAGCCTGAACGGCCGGCTGGGGGCTGTCGGCGCACTCGCTGCGCCGCTTATCAAGCGCGGCGCGTGGATTGCCCTGATCGCAGCGGTCATCAGCGTCATTATCCTCGTCTTCCGCCTCGGAGGCGAACTCAACGGCCCTACCGTCTCAGCTATCGCCGAAACACCCGCCGGTCCCGCCATCCTGCTGCAGTTTGCCGGCGCGGTGCTGATCCTAGGCTTTGCCGACGCAAAGGGTCTCAAATCCCTGTTCCGCGTCGTCGGAGCCGTCGCGCTGCTCGCGGCGTTCGGCGTCAACGGCCACTCCGCCTCCGTTGATGTCACAGCCGGAGCCGTCGTCTTCCTTCACGTCCTCGCCGCGTCCTGGTGGCTCGGCGCGCTGCTCCTGTTGCAACCGGCTTGCACGCTCCTGCCGCGAGACCAGCTCGCAGGGTTGATCAAATGGTTCAGCATGTATGCCATGGCGATTGTCTCGGTGCTGCTCACAGCAGGCGTGTTCGTCGTCCTCGCCCTGATCGATTTCTCGCGCGAAGACTGGCTGACGCCTTATGCGCAATCGCTCGCGCTGAAGATCCTACTCGCTCTACTACTCGTAGCGATGGCTATCTGGAACAAGCTCCGTATCACACCGCAATTGAAGCAGGACAATGCTCGTGGCGTACGCGCCCTGCATCATTCCATTGGCATCGAACTCGGCCTTGTGGCCGGCGTCCTTGCGGCCACCGCCTGGCTCACCACGTTCACGTCACCGCACATGTAGCGGCCGCGTCACCTCGCCAGTGCCGCTTCCAGCGCATCTCTGAATCCCGGCGTTGTCTCCCGCACCACGCCAAGGCGCCGCCAGCGCAGCACGCCATCGCGGTCAATCAACACAGTAGCCGGTACGCCGCTGGCGCGAAACAAGCCGGTGATACGGTCATCCGGGTCAAGCCAGATGTCGTAAGGCATGCCCAGCTGGCTCACGAGATCGGCCACCTTCTCCCGGTCCGACCTGGTGTCGATGCTGACCCCGATGATCTTCAGTCCCCGCGCTTCTTCCGCATGATGCAGGGCGCTGAGATACGGGATCTCCTCTCGGCAAGGCCCGCACCATGTCGCCCACACATTGAGAAGCACAGCTTGTCCGCGCAGCGACGCCAGCGTCACCGGCGCGCCGTCCATCGTCGCCGCCGCATAAGCCGGGGCAGGCGCCCCCACCAGCAGCGCGCCCTTCGGCTGCTCGCCCGAACAGGCCGCCGCCATCAGCACCAGCGCTGCAACGATCCAGCGCATCACTTCGCCGCCTGCGTCCGCGCCACATGCACCGTGTTCGGCTCGCCCGTCACGGTCCACGCAAACACGACATCATCGCCCGACGCGACCATGCGTGGAAAACCGCTCTCCCGGGCTGCGGTCGTCTCAGCCACCAGTGTCGCCACCGACCGCTTGCCGTCTGCCCCAATCTTGCGCAGGCGAACCTCCGCCGCGTCGCCCTCGGTCCGCTCCAGCCACGTCACCAGCGCACGGCCCGATGCTTCAAGCACCACATCAACACGTCCCGCTGGATTGCCATCGTCCACATCGACTGCTGGGCCAAACGTCACCCCACCATCTCTGGAGAACGCGATCTTCACCTTGTCCACGCCGCCCGCACCCGTGAACCACGCCACCGCAACCTGATCGCCATTCGCTGCGATCGCCGGCCCGTTCACCGGGCATCCCTCGATCATCCACTCGTCGGCATGAACCCGTGCAGGCTCTGTCCACGCGCCATCGACATGCCGAAGAATGCTGATGTCGCGGATCTCCTCCGCCGACCGGTCACGATAAACCACTGCCAGCCCCGTCGATACGGACGTCGCGGATGTCTGGCAGCAATCGCAGATCCGCGTGTCGATCAGCGTTGTCGGCCCAGGCGCGCCATCGGCCCCAAGCTTCGTGAAGCCGAGCGCCATCTCAGGCGACGCGCCCTTAGTGTTGCGCCCATCCAGCCAGATCGCCTGGACGTCGCCCACGGCGGTCTCCACCAGCGAGACAAAGCCATGCTCGGCCTGCACGCCGTCATCGTGGAGCACGCGGGGCGCAGCCCAACTCGCGCCGTTGTCGTCGGACTGCACGATCATCACGTCATAGGTGTAGGGGCCATCGCCGCTTTGCTGCAGCCAGTGCGCCACAAGCTTCCCGGATCGCGTCGGCAGCAGCGACGGGAAATCCGCCCAGTTCACCATCAGGTCGTCGCGCGCCACCACTGTCGCTGGCGCCGTCCATTCGCTCGCGCCCGGCGCCAGCCGCGCAAACTTCAGCGCATGACCCTCCGCCGGGTCGAACTCCAGCCAGCTCAGATAAATGGTCCCGTCCTCGGCAACCGCAAGATTGGGCTCACCGCTGTCCGGCCCGGCGGGCGAGGCGAACGGCGTGATGGTTAGCGTCGCCTCCGATGTCTCCACGGGGGCGCACCCCGCCACTGCCAGCACAGCGAATGCGCATGAAAAAAGAGCCCGGCTCAGAAATTTTCGCTTCATGTTCAGAAGTCTGGGCCACTCCCACTGGGGGGTCAACGCCGCCAGATGACCAGTCCGAACGGAAAGTCTCGACTGGCCCTTGCCTCACTGCCCCCTTGGCAACAGGATCATGACGCATAACCAACCGGCGACCATGTCCAGGATCCTGAGCGAGTTTGAAGCGAACAAGCCCGCCCTCCGGCGGTACCTGTCGCGCTTTTTCTCGCGCGCCCAGGACACGGAAGACGCCCTTCAGGAAGTGTTCGTCCGCGCTTACGCCGCTGAACGCAAAGGCCATATTCTGCTGCCGCGCGCTTACCTGTTCAGGGTCGCCAAGCACGTTGCCATAAACGAAAACATTCGTCGGAAGAATTCCGCAACGGATTCGGTAGAGGATTTCGCCGACCCGGATGTCGTTGGTAGCGGTAACCAGCCGGGCGTGGAGCAGGAAGTGGAAGGCAGGCGCCGTCTCGCCCTGTTTGCCAACGCCGTTGCGGCGCTGCCCAGTCA
>JAVBYB010000340.1 GCA_030824255.1 bacterium | reverse complement strand
GCTGGAGATCCCGGCGGGGCGCGTGGCGGCGCTGGGCATCAAGCCGGGCGACAAGGTGCGCGGGCGGACGTTTGCAAGTGTCGGCTGAGGGGCCGGAGATCGCAGCGCCGGCCGGCTTCGTCTATGTGGCGCGCGCGCCGTTCGTGAACCATGTCGGGCCGCTGTTCCAGGCCGAGGTCGATGCGCCGGGGGAAATGACGCTCGGGCTGCGGGTGGACACGGTTCACACCAACACGATGGGGTTCATGCATGGCGGCATGATCGCCACGGTCTGCGACAGCGCCATGGCGCGGGCGGCCGTTTTCCTGCTGAACCGCAGGACAGTGACGCTGCGCATGGGGATCGAATATTTCGACCCGGTGAAGAAGGGCGACTGGCTGACGGCGCATGGCCGGCTGGTCGATCATGATGGCGAAGTGGCGCAGACCGAATGCCTCGTGAAAGTGGGCGAGGATGTGCGGGCGCGCGGGACCGGCGTGTTCAGGCTGCTGAGGGCCGCGAAATAGCCCTCGCCCCGAAGGACGAGGGCTTCGCGATCGGTCCTACCAGCGCCAGGCGGCGGTGAGGCTGTAGGTGTCGTATTCGAACTGGTCTTCGCTGCGCGTCATGAACGTGCCGGTCGGATTCACGATCAGGAACGGGTTTGTGGGGCCAGCCGTGCCGGGGCCGACATCGACGACATAGCCTTCATCGTCCAGCTGGGTGCGGAGGTATTCGAAGCCCAGCGAGAAGTTGTCGTTCATCATCCATTCGAGACCGGCGCCGACCTGATAGCCCTCGGCGGTGTCGCTGCCTGACGGCGTGAAGGAGTTCGCGCCGTTAGAGGTGGAGAAGGAGCGATCAAGCTCGCCCCACGCCATGCCGGCCGTGCCGTAGGCGAGGAATTTGTCGAACGCGTAACCCGCGCGTGCGCGAGCGGCTAGCGTGTAGTCCAGCTCGCGGGCGAAGGTGTAGGAGGCGGGGGTGGTGGAGAACCCGGAGACTGCATCGCCAATGGAGGCTTTGGAGGCTTCGCCGACGAGACCCACGACGAACGGCCCGAACTGCCAGTCATAACCGGCGCGGACGGCATAGCCGATCTCGCTGTCGGAGGAGCCGCAACCGTCGCCTGGCGTGACGCCATTGGCCGTGCCGCCGCAGAAGCCGGGCGAAAACGCGTTGGCGGGGGCGGCGGTGTTGACCTGATCGTCGAACTGGCCGTCGCGGTCGGTGTCGAACACAAGCGTCTCACCGGAGTTGCTGGACGCGTCGGCATAGCCAGCCGAGCCGCCGACATAGAAGCCGCTCCAGTCGCTGGATTGAGCGAAGGCGGGTGCAGCGCAGGCGGCGAAGCCGGCAATGCTGGTGAGCAGAATACGCTTAATCGTCATGGGGTTTCTTCCCTTCTGCCGCGCGACAGCGAAGCTTGTGGGAAGGGCTACGGATTAAGGGCGCATACGGACCAAAAGAATGTCCGTTACATGGCAGGTATATTTTGGCAGCGCGCAGGAACCGTCCGTATACGAACACGTACGCGCGAAAGAGTTATGCTTGTGATCGCTGATATTTCCGCCATCGCTGCGGGGGCTTTCGTTGAAAGTACGTCTGCGAAACGAGTGGAATAGAAGGCGGGTCGGGTGGTCCTTTCCTGCTTCTCGGTGCGCAGCGTAGGGTTTCATTTCGGATGCGATCATCGCGTTCGGTGTGATCATGTCGTGGTCGCGACATTTCCGGCCGATGGTTAAAGCGCTCTACGCAGCCTTGGCAAATCCTTCCATCTGCGCGGTCATCGCACGCTGGAAAGCCGGACGGGATTCGCAGCGGAGCTTGTAGGCTTTGAGATTCGCGAAATCATCGACGATGTCCGTGGAGTCGATGATGCGGAGTACGTCTGACATCATGAGGTCGCCCACGGTAAAGCGTCCTTCGAGATAGTCCTTGTCGCCGAGGGCTGTGGCGAGCTGGCCGAGGCGAAGGCGGAGAAATTCCTCAACCTGCGGCCGGCGTTCCTTCGCCCAGGCTGCATCCTTGTGGAAGAAGATGATGCTGCCGAGTTCCTGAACGCTGTTCTCGATCGTGTTGAGCGCGGAGAAGACCCAGGCGATGGCGCGCGCGCGGGCCATAGGGTCGGCTGGCAAGAGAGCTTCGCTCCTTTCCGCGATATAGAGCGCTATGGCGCCGCTTTCGTGCAGGGCGAGGCCGTTGTGTTCGATGGCTGGCGCCTGACCAAAAGGCTGGCGGGCGAGATGTTCGGGCGAACGCTGATCCGGGCCGAGAGCGACATGGCGAACGGTATAAGGAATGCCGGCTTCTTCCAGCGCCCAGCGAACGCGGAAAGCGCGCATCAATGGCGCGGCGAAATCAGGCACCCATTTGTAAGTTGTCAGCGTGATCATGTGCGGGCGCCCTTCTGCTCTGCGATGGCGTAATTCTCGGCGTAGAGCTGCTGCTTGTTGAAGAGCGAGTTCCAGCCGCCGACGTGGCTGTCGCGCGCCACGACGGTCGAGAAGGGAGTTTGATGAAAGGACTGCAGCGTCTTGCCGTTCTTCTCGGTAAAGGTGACCGTGACGATGGTGTCCATGTCGCGGCCGCTGTCTTCGTCCCATGCGAAGGTGAAGACGATGCGCTTGTTCTTCTCTACTTCCTGCACCACGCCGCCCATGTTCGAGACGCCGTAGGCTTTCGACACCATGGTGGCGCGCCAGACGCGGCCGGGTTTTGCTTCCCAGTCCATGTGTGTGGTCGTGAACTGTTCGGGTCCCCACCAGCGGATCATGTGATCGGCGCTCTCCCACAGGCGGAAGACGAGCGCGACTGGCGCATCGAACTCGCGCTCGATCAGGAGTTCGTCGTCAGGGTGTGCGTGTTCAGGACTTCCGGCCACGGCCTTCTCCCTTGGCGATTTGCGCGAGATAGGCGTCCATGCGGTCGAACGAGCCTTCCCAGAACTGGCGGTATTTCGAAAGCCAACCATCGAGCTGCTTGAGTGGTTCCGGACGCAGCATGCACGGGCGCCATTGTGCTTCGCGTCCGCGTACGATGAGGCCTGCAGACTCCAGAACCTTCAGATGACGCGAGATAGCGGGCAGCGAGATGTCGAACGGCGCAGCGATGTCGTTGACCGTGGCGGGGCCTCGACTGAGTCGTGCAAGGATCGCGCGGCGGGTGGGATCGGCAAGCGCCGAGAGTGTTTGCGACAGAGCATCCATGGTTTGTATTTAGCGTATTTGTTAATTAGCGCAAGTGTTAAATAAGACGGCATGGGAAGCCGGCGCCGTAGGGAGCGGGCCTGCGTTTGATTCGTTGCGCGAGTGCGTCTGTAGCGGCGCGGAATTTTGTCTCCGGCGCATGACGATACGCGATCGAGACGACGATGGCGTTGGCTGCTGCTGCCAGCGCGCGCGGCAAGGAGTCACGACCGTCGATGTTCTGAGATAACCCAGCCGCCATTGATTGTAGCAACACCGGCAGCGGTTCTGTGCAGTCCCCGGTGTGTCTATGCGGGCTTCCTTCGCGCCCTGAGCGGCCGGGTAGGTTCTCCCTGTCGGCGTCTGCACTGGCTTGCTCTGGGGGGGATGGAATCAGCTGCGCGTGTCACTGGAACTCTTTTGAAACATGGGTTTTGGGGCCGCAGGAGGCCGGGATCAGCGCTGAGGCCGTGGCCGATGAGACGATTTTAGGCATCTGACAGCTTCCTGATCGCTCGATCGTCAAAGCAAAACGGGCGAAGGAGGTGCTCTTTCCCGCGCAAAACCGGCCAAAAGTGAAGGATTGTGCAGAGTGCTTCCGTTCCGCCATGTTTGAGGTATAAGCCCCGCGAAGTCGGAGTGTGGCGCAGTCTGGTAGCGCATCTGGTTTGGGACCAGAGGGTCGTTGGTTCGAATCCAGCCACTCCGACCAATCTTCGCTCGCCTAGAGTGGCATCCCTGAATGTCTGACCGGCCTGTGATCCTGCTGGCGGCGCATGGCGAGCGCGGCGGGGCCGCGAACAATGCGCGCCTGGCTGGCATTGTTGAGCAGGTGGGTGCGGCCGCGCCCGAAGCCGATGTCGGCTCGATCCTTGTGAATGTCGAAGGCGTGGTGGAGCGTGCGGTCGAGGCGTGCGGGATGCGGCGCGTGCTGGTTCTGCCTTTGCTGTTCTCCGATGGATATTTTTTCGAGAAACGGCTGAAGCCTTTTGTGACGGGAGCGGCGCGCGAGCTGGCGCCGCCGCTGGCGATGTGGCGCAGCTTTGCGCCGTTTCTTGGAGATAATCTGGCGCTGCGGACGATCAGCCACGCGGCTGATCCGCGCGTGTTACTGGTGGCCCACGGATCGAAGCAGACGGGACGTTCAGCCGTATGTGCACGCGCGGTCGCGCAGGCGATGCAGGCGCGTTATGGGCGCATCGACGTCGGCTTTCTCGAGGAAGCGCCGTTCGCCGCTGATGTGGCGGCGGACATGGACCCGCCATGGGCGGCAGTGGGGCTGTTCCTCGGCGAAGGCGTGCACGGGGGCGAGGATTTCGACGTGCTGGTCTCCACGGCGCGGCAACGGCCGGTTGCCGCTTTCACGGTGGGCGAATTGCCTGGCTTGCCGCGCCTGATCGCAGCGGAAGCGCGTGAGCGGCTGGGGATGCCGTGACGGTCGTGATCGATGAGGACGTGGTGCGTGCGCTGCTCGCGACGCAGCATCCGCAGTGGGCCGGGCTGCCGATAGCGTGTGTTGAATCAGCCGGGACGGACAATGCAGTGTT
>JAVBYB010000343.1 GCA_030824255.1 bacterium | reverse complement strand
GATCGGCGCGCAGTCCGGCGATCTCGCGTGCGAGCTTGCGATCATCATCCGTGATCACCCGCTCAAGAATTTCAAGTCGCGACCTCAACCGGGTGAGTTCCGCTGCGGTATCGGCGTTGATGCGATCCTGTCCATCGACTGCGCCCTTGGCTTGCGCCTTGATACGTTCCTCCTTGATCGAGATGAAGCCGACAACGGCGAATATCGCGACCACGGCGGCCAGGATCATTGCGGTGATGATAATGCCTTCCATTTGCCTGTCCCCTTAGCTGCGCAATTTTTCTATTTCCGCGGCAAGCCTTGCTTCCTCAGCTGTACGGAGGCTGGGGAGCGGCTGGCGGCGGGCTTCGCTGGTGTCGATGAAGCGCGGAGCGGGCTGTTCGCGCTGGGTCTTGTCGGGCGGGAAAGCGGGGCCGGACTTATTCTGCATGGTTAGTCCTCCATGACCTTGCCGCCAGTGACCTGATCAGGCCGGCGGGCGATCGCGCAGGCGATCTATTTCGCGCGACAGGCGCTGGTCGTCGTCGGTGACGAGACGTTCAAGCACGCGGACGCGATCGGTGAGCTTGTCGATCTGTTGCTGCATCTGTCCGATGACGGCGCTGTCTTCGCGCGACATGCCGCTATTGAGCTCGGCGCGCTTGCTCTTGCCGTTCTGCACGAGCCAGACGATGGCGACGACCATCGCGAACGGAGCCGCAACTGCAATGACGCCTTCCATCTAGAGACCCGTTCCTGCAAGCGACGCCGCAGGGCGCCAGTTGATGCCAAAATCGCATTCCGGCGGGCAGCCGCGGGAGGCGACGTCGAAGGTGAGGCCCTTCTCGCCGCCGCCGAACACGATCGTCATTTCGCCAGCGTCCAGGTGGACGGCGCCGAAGCGTGCAGCGATAGCAAGACCTGTCACCCCCGTCACGAGCAGCGCCGCAGCGCAGGCCAGTCTCACGTGAAGGTGGCTGATGTGGCGTTCGCGAGCCATGGTGTCCCTCTATTGTTTTTATGGGGCTCTTGTCTGGTTCGTCGTCCGGCGCGGCAGTCCGGGAGGTTTGGGATTTTGGCTGCCGCGCCGGAGGTGGAATTCGGGTTAGCGTCCCTCGAGATCGCGGAATTCGCGCTTCAGGCGCCATTCCTCCGAGGTCACCGCACGTTCCATGCGGGCCAGGCGATCATCCATATCCTTGAACTTGTAGCGGATGTTGGAGAACGTTTCGCGCGGGCGATCCGACACCGACGTCCAGAAGCGTTCCTCGTCGGGCGAGAGATTGCGCGGACGATAGGGCTGCACCGGCGTGATCGCCCAGATCACCAGGTAGACCGGGATGATGAAGCCGACGCCGGTGAAGAGCAGGATGGCGGCGCCGATGCGGGTGATGGTCGGGTCCCAGCCCATGCGGTCGGCGATGCCGCCGCAGACGCCGGCGATGACCTTTTCACGGGAGCGGTAAAGCCGCTTGGGATTCGGAGAGGAGATGTAATCGTCGCGCATCAGTTGATGTCCCCACGGGTGGATTGGGTCGGACGAGGCCGGACAGGTTGGGCGTCCGGTTCGAGCAGGCGTTCGAGTGTCTCGATCCGGCGCTCCATCGTGCGGGCGGAGCGCCAGAGGTCTTCGAGCATTCTCTCGTCATCTTCGGTGAGGTTCCGCGAGGAACGATTCTTCGAGATGTAGTGGAGGATGATCCACGGGAGACCGATGAAGATGATCCCCACGACACCTAGAGCGATAAATCCCTCGTGGAATTCCATTACGCGCCCTCACCTTCGGATGCTTTGCGGCGAGCCGGGGCGGGAGCAGCGGCGACGGGAGCGGGAGCTCCGCCACGACGGCTCTTGATCTCGGCCAGTTCCTTCTCGATCGACTCTTCGGCGGCGAGCTCCTGGAATTGGGCTTCCAGCGAACGGTCGCCGACATTGATCAGGTCAGCATAGGCTTCCATCTCGTCGACCTTGCGTTCGATCTGGCCGTAGCGGCGCATGGCCTCGTCGACCTTGTTCACCTCGATGCGCGAGCGCATCGCGATGCGTTGTTCAGCGGCTTCGCGGCGGACAACAAGCGCACGATGTTTCGTTTTCGCTTCGTCCAGTTTCGCTTGCAGCTTCTCCAGATCGTCCTGGCGGCGGATCGAGACTTCGTCGATCGCCTTCAGGGCCTGGCGGCGGCTGTCGATCTCGCGATCGGCGCGTTGCTTGGCAGCGAGGGCGCCGCGGGCGAGGTCTTCACGCCCCTTTTCCACGGCGAGCTCGGCCTTGGCGGCCCAGTCGAGACGGGTCTGTTCGAGCTGCGTGATATCGCGCTCGTATTCCTTCTTGTCCGCCATCGACCGCGCAGCGGCGGAGCGGACCTCGACGAGGCAGTCTTCCATTTCCTGGATGATCAGACGAGCGATCTTCTCGGGATCCTCCGCCTTATCCAGCATGGAATTGATGTTCGAGTTGATGATGTCGGAGAGACGGGAGAAAACGCCCATATCAGAAACCTTTCGTAGTGCCTTCTCGGGGGGTGGTCTTCTTGTTGGTGGTCTTATGTGCCGATGAAGAGGAGGGTCAGAAGAGGATGCGCGCGATCAGGAAGCCGGCGATAAAGAAGCCCCAGCTTTCAAAAGGCCTGCGGGTCAGCCAGCTTCCGAAACGACCCAGTGGGCTGGGCTTCTGGTAGGGATCGCGGCTGTCGGAGTAGCGCATCTTGGTCTCCTGTGGTCGCCGGTGTAGCCCCGGCATGAAGACTTGATTGCAACTGGCGTGCCAACTTGTTTTTAACCAGTATAATCCTTGTTTTTACTTGTTTTTTAAAGTTTTGCCTGTGGAAAAATAGCGAATCTGGCGAAATTCGCCTTCCTGGTATTGGCTATTTGCGCCACTTCATGGTAATTCTCACCACATGGCGACACCCTCACCTCCAGAACTTATCGGTCAATCCGCCACCTGGCTGGAGAGCCTTGAGCGCGTGTCGCTATCGGCGCTGGTCGAGCGGTCGATCCTGGTCATCGGCGAGCGCGGCACCGGCAAGGAACTGATCGCCGAGCGCCTGCACTATCTCTCCCCGCGCTGGGACAAGCCGTTCGTGAAGGTGAATTGCGGCGCGCTCTCGGAAGACCTGCTGGATAGCGAGCTGTTCGGGCACGAAGCGGGCGCGTTCACGGGCGCAACAAAGCGACGGCAGGGGCGCTTCGAGCAGGCAGATGGCGGCACGCTTTTTCTCGACGAGATCGCGACGGCCTCGATGCAGGTTCAGGAGAAGCTGCTGCGCGTCGTGGAATACGGGCAGTTCCAGCGGCTGGGCGGGGAAGACACCATCACCTGCGACGTGCGGATCGTGGCGGCGACCAACGTCGACCTGCCGGCGCGCGCCGCCGACGGACGCTTCCGCGCGGACTTGCTCGATCGCCTCGCCTTCGACGTCATCACGCTGGCGCCGCTCAGGGCGCGGCCGGAGGACATCATTCTGCTGGCCGAGTATTTCGGGCAGCGGATCGCGCGTGAGCTGGAGGGGGATTTCCCCGGCTGGTCGCGCGACGCGCTGGAGGCGATGTGCAGCCATGACTGGCCGGGAAACGTCCGTGAACTGAGAAATGCGGCGGAGCGGGCGACCTTTCGCACCATGGCGGCGCAGGCCAATGGTGCGCCGCTGGGACCCGTGACGCTGTCGCGCGATGCGCTCGACCCCTTCAACTCACCTTGGCGGCCAGCCAAGGATCTTGCGACGACCCCTGCGCCCGCGGCCGCTCCGGCGAAGGCGGTGCAGGCGGCGCCCGCCGAGGCTGCGCCAACGGCTGCACCCCAGGGTCCGGTGGATTTCAATGCGATCGTTGCGGAGTTCGAGAAGAAGCTGATCGCGACCGCGCTGGAAACCTGCCGCGGGCATCAACGCAAGGCCGCCGATCACCTCGGCCTCAGCTATCACCAGATGCGCGGGCTGCTGCGCAAGTATGGCTATGGGCGCGAGGGTGCGGGTGAATCCGCGGCTAACGAAGCTTAACCGTATACGAACGAATTTTCTTTGCGGCGCTAAACGTCCCCTCAACTGAAATTACCTAAATTCACGGCGCAACCCGAAACGGACTGCGCCCGACATGCCGCTGCGCCTGCCCTTCATTGGCCTCGAGTTTGATCCGCTGACGGCGGACGAGGCCGCGCGCGCCATGGCCAAGCGCGGCCGCCTGATGGGACCTTTCGCCTATGTCTCAACGCCCAATGTGGACCACATGGTGCGTCTGGACCGCAAGCCCGAGCTGAAGTCGCTCTATGCCGACGCCTGGCTCACTCTGTGCGACAGCCGCATTCTCGAACTCTTTGCGGAAGCGTCCTACATCGACCTGCCGGCGGCGCCTGGCGCCGACATCGTCGAGATCATGTTCCGCGACCATATCCGCACGTCCGACCGGATATCGATCGTGGGCGGCTCCAAGAGCATGGTCGAGGCGCTGCGCAGGAAATATGGCCTGCGCAATCTCGTCTGGTTCGATGCGCCGCAAAACCTTGGGAGCGATGCCGAGGCCCGCGCGAAATGCGTGCGCTTCATCAAGCAGTATCCGGCCAATTTTGTGTTTCTTGCGGTCGGCTCGCCGCAGCAGGAAATGATCGCGCAGGAAGCGCGCGCGACGGGCGCATGCTCGGGCGTTGCGATATGCTGCGGGGCCGCGCTGGAATTCCTGTCGGGTGAAACGAAACGCGCTCCCGAATGGATGCGCCAGCACCGCCTGGAATGGCTGCATCGCCTGAC
>JAVBYB010000038.1 GCA_030824255.1 bacterium | reverse complement strand
GATGTTGTCGAACGGCCTCAGCGAGGAAGAATCGGCAGTCAGAGGCATCAGCCCTGCCTTCATCATCAGCGATCTGAAGTTGTCGATGAACGCTTCCTGAGCCTTCGTGCTCGGACTGCCGACGCTCAGAAAGATTTTCATCGCCGCCCCCGCCAATTTCCGCCGCCTTGCTTACGGCAGGACGTCGTCACCCCGCCAAAATCATCTGCGCCATGATGTTCCGCTGGATCTCGTTGGAGCCGGCGTAGATCGACGTCTTGCGGTTGTTGAAATAGCTGCCCGCAGACGTGATCAGATGCTCAGGCGCAGGCAGCGGTTCGTTCGAGCGGCCTTCGAGGTGGGCGTAGGTGTCCTGCACGAACGGCGCGCCGTATACGCCGGCGGCTTCGAGGACGATCTCTGTCACCTTCTGGCCGATTTCGGAGCCGCGCGTTTTCATCAGCGACGACATCGCGCCGACTGACTGGCCGGAGGACAGCTTGTCGAAGATGCGGCGTTCGGTGGCGTCGAGCGCTTCGATCTGGATTTCGAGGTCAGCGAGCTTGCGGACGAAATCCGGATCTTCGATCAACGGACGCCCGCCCGCGGTTTCCGTCTTCGCGATTTCGCGCGCCTTGCGCAGCGCGTTACGGTTGCTCGGCGCGTAGGCCGAGCCGCGTTCGAACGTCAGAAGGTATTTGGCGCAGGTCCAGCCTTCGCCTTCCTTGCCGATGAGATTTTCGACGGGGACTTTCACGTTGTCGAAGAAGACAGAGTTAATCTCCTGGTTTCCCACAGGCGTGTCGTCCAGCGTGTTGATCGGCGTGATCGATATGCCGGGCGACTTCATGTCGACGAGGATGAAGGAGATGCCGTTCTGCTTCTTCTCTTCCTTCGACGTGCGAACGAGGCAGAAAATCCAGTCCGCCCATTGCGCATGTGTCGTCCACGTCTTGGAGCCGTTGAGGATATAGTGATCGCCTTCGCGCTTTGCCGTCATCGAGAGGCTGGCGAGGTCCGAGCCTGAGCCCGGCTCGGAATAGCCCTGGCACCACCAGACTTCGGAATTGCGGATCGGCGGCAGGAATTTCTGCTTCTGTTCCTCCGTGCCGAACTTCATGATGACGGGGGCGCACATGCGCACGCCCATCGAACTCATGCGCGGGGCGCCGGCGAGCGCCATCTCCATCTCGTAGATATACTTCTGCGTCTGGTTCCAGCCGGGGCCGCCATGCTCGACCGGCCAGTTGGTGACGAGCCAGCCCTTGTCAGCCAGCTTCTTCTGCCAGGCTTTCTGGTTTGCCTCGTCGAGCGAGCCGGTCTTTGAAAGCGCCATGCGCTTCTTCAGATCGTCGGTGTAATTCTCTGCGATCCACGCGCGGATTTCGTCGCGGAACTTCAGCTCTTCGGCGGAGAATTCGAGATCCATGACTACGACACCTTGTCCATGCGGGTGACGATCGGAGCGCCGTCCAGGAAGGGACCCATCGCGCGACCGAGGCGTTTGAAGTGTTCGAAGCCGCGATGCGCCTCGACGGCGGCGGCGTCCTTGTACTGCTCCATGAAGATGTACTTCGTGGAGGACTCCTTCACCTTGAACAGCTTGTAGAACAGGACGCCGTCCTCGTTGGCATTCACCGCCGCCTCAAGCTCCAGCGCGACCTTCTCGAACTCGGCCTGCGAGCCTTCCTTGACGTTCAGTTCCGCCACTGCACCGAGCATTCCGTTTCTCCGTCGTTTTCGCCAGAATAGGGGTTACGGCGCGCTTGTCATCTGCCAGCTTGGCCTGACCCGTATACGGAGGCCATTGCCCGTGACCGACGACCTGAACACCCGCCGCATCGAGACCGTGAAGCGCCACATGGCGCTGGAGATAACCCACGAATGGGACGAGGTTATCGCGACCTTCGAACACCCGCGCTACGAGATGTATGGCAATGGCCAGGTGTTCGATGGCGAGGCCGCGGTCCGGGCCTATTTCGCTGCGTCACGCACGCCCTTCCCCGACCAGGGCAACGAGATCATCGCCATCGCGGCCGGCGGCGACACCGTGCTGGTCGAGTTCTGGCTGACGGGCACGCACCTGGGACCGCTGAAAGTCGGCGACAAGGTCGTGCCGCCGACCGGCAAGGCGTTCAAGGTGCGGATCGCAGCGACGTTCGAGTTCAAGCCGGACTCAGACAAGATCATATGCGAGCGGCCCTATTTCGATCAGGGCACGGTGCTGCGCGCGATCGGTCTGGCCTGAGCCTTACTCGCTCTCCTCGGCGTAGTTCACGAGGCCGAGTTTGTCGTTGAGGCGCGCGCCGGCGAGGATGCCCGGAAGGGCGTGGTTGCCCTCATGGCAGGCGTACTCGTAGGCAGGCTGAGGCGACTTGTTGAACATCATCTCGGCGCGCCACGGCTGGGTGAACAGTTTCGGATCGTTCACCGTGAACTCGTAGAGCATCTCGGTGTCGCTCACGCGCGTGAACTTCTCGAGCACTGTTGCGTCAGGCGACAGCAGGTAGCTGGCCGAGAAGAAAGTGCGCAGGCTTTCACCGGGGTGGAAGTTTGTGGTTTCGACGACCAGCGTGTCGCCCTCCCACTTGCCCTTCGAGCGACCGAGCCACTGGTAGACGTCCATGCTCGCATCCTTGAGCGGGATGATGCGGGCGTCGTGATTCATCTCGACATTGATGACCACGTTGTCCGGCGTCTGCACGAACTGGTACGTGTTGTTGTACATCACGTTGATCATCGGCGGGCCACCGGTGGAGCCGAAGCCAACGAGGCAACGTTCCGCCATGGGGCGCGACTCAGGGCCGTCGAACGTGTTGCGGACAAAATGCAGACCCTCGTCGAACGCCTTGCGGCCGGCGGGCGTGTAGGGAAGTTTTCCGTTCGGCGGATCGACGATCCACGACGACCGCTTCTCGCCCTTGATGGTGGCGTAGTGCGCGCCGGCGTCGACATAGGCGTTGTTGTAGCCGCCGACATCCTGACCAGCCTTCGGCGCGCCAGTGGTCGGATCGGTCGGCGCGTCGGCGCGGATGTTCGCGGCGAGGCGGCCGGCTTCAAGCTTGGCGGCCTGCTCGGCGGGGATCACCAGTTCCTTGAACTGGCCGGAGCGCTCCAGGCTGGTGAGCGACGTGTTGACCCAGAAGCCCTGCAGATCCGGCTTGCCGTCAGCGGCGCGCGGCGGCTGGTATCCTTCCGCTTGCGCGAAGGCGGCGGGCGCGGCGGCGATCGCCAACGCAATCAGTCCGACCAAGCGAGTGTTCATGATCTCCTCCGGGGGCAGTCTTGTTTGTTTTCCGTAGGGTACCCCTACCCGCGCCAGACGCCAAGCGCGACAGGATCACGGGCGGTTGATGGCCTCAGCCATCAGGAAGAGCGGCAGACGCCTTCGATAAGTTTGTCGATGGCGAGGCCCTCGGGCAGCATCAGCGGACCGCCGGCCGGGGTGGCGCGAGAAATTTCGACGCCTTCGGGCGTGTACGTCACGTTACCGAGGACGACGACGAGCTCCGCCAGACAGTTGACGCGCGTGGCATAGAGCATCCAGCCCACCGTATCGCCCTCCAGCGGCGGGCCGGGCTGAAAGTAGGCCTTGCGCAGCCGCGCGAGTTTCACGTCCGAGCCTTCGACGGATGTGTCCGGTTTGATGGTGTCTTTCAGCACGGAGAGGCAGGCGCGCGCGTCCGTCACCAGCAGCAGTTCGTTCTCCGGAGCGGCGCAGGTGGTGTCGCCGACCTTGCCGAGCACCGGCCGCTCTTCAGGTGGAAGCGCGAACTGTTCGCGTGGGACCACCTTGGAGGAATTAGCGGCAGGCACGGGCGGCGGGGCGTCACAGGCCGCCGCCGCGAGGCATATCGAAAGAACGACCCCAACCCTGATCAAGCTACCCTCCCCCTGAACACCCGGCTGTAGTCTGGCGTTTCAACGGCCGGCGCGGAGGCGCGACAGCAAGGCCACCAGCAGAACAAGCCCCGCCAGCGAGAACACGATGGCGCCGACGATGATGTAGGCATCCGTGCTGACGGTCATGCCGGTGGAGTTCATGCGGAACAACCACCACGTGAACCCGCCAGCGACGACCAGGCCGCCCAGCACCAGGACACTGATGAGCAGGACGGCCCAGTATTTCACGTGATCCTACTCGCCCTTGAACACGGGCTCGCGCTTTTCGAGGATGGCGGCGACGCCTTCCTCGTGGTCCTTGGTGTGGTGCATCAGGCCCTGCGCCGTGGCGGACAGCTCCATGATGGTGTCGTAGTTCGCCTGCGTACCATTGCGCAGGAGCTGCTTGGCGATGCGGAGCGCCTGCGGCGGCATCTTGGCGATCTTGTTGGCGAGGGCTTCGGCTTCGGCCATCAGCTGGTCGCCCGGCACGACTTTCGAGACGAGGCCCCACTCCTGCGCGGTCTTGGCGTCGATCGTGTCGCCGGTGAAGAGGAGTTCGCAGGCGCGGCTCATGCCGATGACGCGCGGGAGCAGCCAGGCGCCGCCGTCGCCGGGGATGAGGCCGACTTTCAGGAAGGTGACGCCGTACTTCGCGTTGTCCGACGAGATGCGGATGTCGGCCATGCAGGCGACATCGCAGCCGAGGCCGATGGCGGCGCCGTTGACGGCGGCGATCAGCGGGATTTCGAGATTGTAGAGCGCCTTCACAATCATGTGGACGCCGTTCTTGTAGTTGTCGCGCACTTCAGCGGGGTTGCCCGCGAAGGAGCCGACACGATCGCGCATCGCTTTCACAT
>JAVBYB010000522.1 GCA_030824255.1 bacterium | reverse complement strand
GGAGGGTTCGGAGATGCCGGCGTCGCCGACGTAGATCAGCTCTGAATCGAAATCGAGCGTGAAGATCGCGGCGGAGAGATTGAAGGTGGATGCGGGCTCCCAGCGCAGGCCGACTTCGCCGCCACGGCTTTCGGCGAAGAGGGTGGCGGGGTCGACGGGATCGCCGGTGACCGGGTCCTGCGTCTGCACCACGCCGACAATGTTGTTGGAGTGAAAGCCGAGGCCGTAGCCGGCATAGACTTCGAGATCGTCGGTGAGCGTGTAGGCGATGTTGAGCTTGGGGCTCCACTTGACGCCCGAGTCGCTGCCGGCGTTGGCGGGGATGAGGCCGTTGACCTCGCCATCGATATAGTCGGCGCGCAGGCCGAGCGTGGTGCGCAGGCGGTCGGTCAGGTGAAGGGTGACGTCGCCCCAGACGTCGGCGGACATGACGTCGACCTGGTCGCTGGCGATCGCTGAGGTGCGCTGGCGCGCTGTGGTGCGGTAGAGGCCGGTTTCGTCGAGCCAGTCGAAATGGGCGTCGGCGCCGATGCGGCCTGTGGTCCTGATGCCGAAGAGGTCGAAGTCGCGGCTCATCTTGGCGCGCATGCCGGCGGCGGCGCGGTCTTCGACTTGCTCAACCTGATCGCCGAGGACGGGGTCGATGAAATAGGTGAAGTTGTGGAAGAGGTTCAGTTCGGACTTCTGGACGTAGGCCAGCACGCTGGCGTTGTCCCATTCGAGACCGGCGGAGGCGATGTAGCGTTTGGATACGCCGCCATTGGTGGGGTCGATGAAGCCGTAACGGCTGATCGCGCCCTCATCGACCGCGCGCTGCGGGATCTGGTCCGAGGCGACCCATTCGTTCTGGTAGCCGATGAAGCCAAGGCGCAGGCGGGCGTCGCCGAGCGGCTGGCTGTACTTCAGGTAGACGGTGTTCTTGTCGAGGTTGGCGGGGAGGTCGAAGGCGCCATCGCCGCCTTCGTGGGAGGCGGCGACAAGCAACGTGCCGTCCCCGATGTCCCACGAGCCGGCGGCGGAGAGGCGGTATTCGTCAGGGTCGATGCGGGCGGCGACGTAGTTTTCGGGGAGTTTGTCGTAGAGGATGAAGCTGACGGAGCCGGCTGACGTGTAGTCGCCATTGTCGGCGTACTGGACGCCCTTCTTGAACTCCACCCGCTCGACCAGGTCGGCCATCAGGAAGTTGAGGTCGAGATAGCCGCTCATATGCGGGTGGGAGCGCTGGTTGATCGGCACCCCGTCGATGAAGCCGCCGAAGTCCGTTCCGTGGTCGAGGTTGAAGCCGCGCATGAAATACTGGTTGGCCTTGCCGCCCGAGGAGTGCTCGGTGGCGATCATGCCGGGGATGACTTCGACGAGTTCCGCGGCACGGCTGATCGGGCGGGTGGAGAGGTCGGCATAGCCAACCACGCCTTCGGAAGCGGATTGGGCTTCACCCACCTGTTCGATGGCGCGGCCGTAGATGACGACGGTGTCGCCGTCACGGGCGGCGGGAGGCTGGTCTTCGGCGGCGCCGGTCTGCTGCGCGTAAGCGGGGAGGGCGACGAGCGCGAGCGCGCTTGCGCCGCACGCCAGGATGCGTGTCCAACGAGTCATCCGTTTTAGCTCCTCCAAGCGACGCGACAGGGGGCGTTGCGCCCCGGCCCTTTCACGGGTCTTGAGGCTGCTTGTGGCGCGCGAGGGAGAGGTTCGGCAGGTGAATTACCGTAACAGCCACAGTTTCAACGGCGTTACAGCGGCGTTACAGCCTATTTTGCGGGGTCGTGGCTGGCGCCTTTGAGAACGAAGACACGGTCGCAATATTTGCATTCGACCTGATTTTCTTCGGACATGTCATACCAGACCTTGGGATGGCCGAGCGCGCCGCCGCCGCCATCGCAGGCAACCTTCCGGGTTGTGACGACGACGATCTCCGGATTGTCCATGAAGCGGCGCTGGCTATCCGGGACCGGCGCGGCCGGATCGGAAGCCGGGGGAGAGTTCTGTCCCGGAGGTGAGCCCATTTCGTCCTCGTTTTAGCACGGCTGATTTGCGGGCAGCCGGATTGCGCCTTACCTATGGTTGGCAGCCGCCAGCCGTCAATGCGGCGGTCTTTCTCGAGGAATGCTCACCTTGGCCGAATCGCCTGCCGTAACCCTGCCTGTCGCCAGCCTGCCTATCCTGGCCATTGAAGCGAAGGGGCTGACGAAGACCTATGCCGCTTCCAAGCGGATGCCGGAAAAACAGGCGTTGAGAGGGATCGACCTCGAAATTCCGCGGGGTTCCGTTTTCGGCCTTCTGGGACCGAACGGCGCGGGGAAATCCACCTTCATCAACATCCTTGCCGGGCTGGTGAACAAGACGTCCGGGGCAGTGAATATCTGGGGGATCGACGCCGACAAGCGACCCCGCGAGGCGCGCGCCGCCCTGGGGATCGTGCCCCAAGAGATCAACATGGACCCGTTCTTCACGCCCCGTGAGACGCTGGACCTGATGGCCGGGTTCTATGGCGTGCCCTCAGCCGAGCGTAAGGGCGATGAGATTCTTGACGCGCTGGGCCTGGGCGACAAGAAGAACGCCTACGTCCGCCAGCTGTCGGGCGGGATGAAACGGCGCCTGATGGTGGCCAAGGCGATGGTGCATTCGCCGCCGATCCTGATCCTCGACGAGCCGACGGCGGGCGTGGATGTCGAGCTGCGGCGGCAGCTTTGGGAATATGTGCGCAAACTGAATGCGCGGGGCGTCACCATCGTGCTGACAACCCACTATCTCGAGGAAGCGCAGGAGATGTGCGACCAGATCGCCATCATCAACAAGGGTGAAGTGATCGCGTGCGAGCCGACGCCGAAGCTGCTGCGGCGGATGAACCAGAAGACTCTGGTTGTGCGGCCGGAGCACGCGCTGGACGCCGTGCCGGACGGGCTGGCTGATCTCGCGCCGACATTGCGTAAGGATGGGCAACTCGCCATCACCTACAAGATTGGCGAGACCTCGATCGAGAAGCTGCTGCACCGCCTGCGCGAGGCGAATGTCGGCATCGGAGACCTCGCAACGGAAGAGCCGGATCTGGAAGACGTGTTCGTCGCGCTGACGAGCGACTGAGAGGGCGCCTGTTTCTCGCGCGTTTGATCTGGATCAAGGCGGTGCGGATGCTTGCAAACGCTGCGACCGCGTTGCATTGCGGCGCCCACAATGGGCACCCTGTGTCGTCATGACATGACAAACATCATCTCCGATTAACTGCGTACGCGGACAAGAGACGCATCCAGGGCCGGAGTGCAGTCATGTTCAATCTACGTATTCGCTCGATGCTGATCGGGTTGGGCGGTGTTGTCTGTGCGGTGTTTGCCGGCTCGGTCGCGGTGCAACAATACTCGCTGTCCCAGATGGCCATCGGCAGTGCCCATTATGGGCAGATCATTCGCGCGAAGGATCTCGTCGCGGATGTCCTGCCGCCGCCAGCTTATCTGATCGAATCCTATCTTGAAGTGACCTTGGCGCACGACGATCCTGCGAGCTACCCGGAGCACAAGGCGCGGCTCGCCGAGCTGAAAAAGCAATATGAGGAGCGTCACGCCTTCTGGTCGGACAAGGCGGGATGGCTCAGCGAGCACGACTACAACGAAGAGCTTTTCAACGCCATTGCGGCGGACTCCCATGCGGAAGCCCAGCGCTTCTGGGATATTGTCGACAAGCGCTACATGCCCGCGCTCGCCAGCGGGGATGCAATCGCCATCGACGCTGCCTACGCGGACGCGAAGGCTGCCTATTTTGCCCATCGGAAGCAGGTCGACATCATTGTCGAGAAGGCGCTGGAGGAGCAGGCGCATCTTGAAGCGGAAGCGCGCGAGGAGGCGTCCTTCTTCGGCCTGATCCAGCTTGCGATCATCGTGACGGCGCTGATCATCACGCTGGCGGGCTTCTACATGCTATTCTCCCGCGTCATCCGTCCGGTCTCGACGGTCACCGGCGTGATGAAGAAGCTCACGGAAGGTGACCTGCGGGCGCAGGCGCCGGGCGCGGATCGCAAGGACGAGATCGGCGACATGGTGCGCGCGCTCGAGATCTTCCGGAAGAATCTTGTCGAGATGGACGGCCTGCGGGCAGAGCAGGCGGAGATGGCGAAGAAGGTGGAACTCGCCCGCCGCGACTCGCTGCGCGAGATGGCCGCCACGGTCGAATCCGAAGCGGGCGCGGCCGTGAGCCATGTCAGCGAGCAGGCAGGTCAGATGACCCGTCTGGCCGAATCCATGGCGGACTCCGTCGCCAACGTGACCGATCAGTGTCAGGGCGTCGCGTCGGCGGCGCAGCAGGCGATGATGAGCGCCGCAAGTGTAACTGCCGCGACTCACCAGTTCTCGGCATCCATCCAGGAAGTGTCCGGCCAGCTGGGTCGCGCAAGGTCTGCCACGTTGGCGACTGTTGAAACCAGCGAACGTACGCGTGCTGCCGTCGGCAACCTCGCTGAAGCCGTTGGCAAGATCGGTGAGGTCGCGAATATCATATCGGAAATCGCCGACCAGACCAATTTGCTTGCTCTGAACGCCACGATTGAAGCAGCGCGGGCGGGAGAAGCTGGACGGGGATTTGCTGTGGTCGCGAGCGAAGTAAAATCGCTGTCGAGCCAGACGGCCAAATCAACTGAGGAAATCCGCAAACATGTCTCGGGCATCCAGGTTGTGATGCGGGATACCATCGACGTGGTTGCGGAGATCGTCAGGCAAATCTCGAGCGTCGACGAAGGTTCGACCGTCATCGCTGCCGCCATGGA
>JAVBYB010000165.1 GCA_030824255.1 bacterium | reverse complement strand
GCGCGACATCTGCCCCCACCGCCTCGTGCCGTTGTCGGCCGGCCAGCAGGTGATGACCGACGGCGTGCCCACCATCCAGTGCCCCTATCATGGCTGGCGCTTCGGAACGGACGGCCAGTGCAAGCTGATGCCATCGCTGCCGTCGAAGGAAGACTTCGCCACCGATCGCGTCCGCGTGCGCCGCTATCCAGTGCACGAAGTGAACGGCATGATCTTCCTCTACGTCGCCGATAATCCGCGTGCAGAAGAGCCGCCCGCCATCCCGCCGCCCAGCTTCGCCATCGGCGAAGGCCTGAAGCCGAAATTCATCGTCCACCAGATCTTCAACGCCCACATGGACGATGCCGTCGTCGGCCTGATGGACCCCGCTCACGTCCCCTTCGTCCACAATCAGTGGTGGTGGCGCCCGCCCAGCACGGGCCTGCGCTTGAAGGAAAAGCTGTTCGAGCCTGCGGAACGCGGGTGGGCCCTCGCGCGCCACACGCCTTCTGGCAACTCGCTCGCCTACAAGATGCTGATGGGCGACAAGGTCACCACCGAGATCGTCTTCCAGATTCCCGGCTTCCGGTGGGAAATCGTCGAGGCCGAAAAGCGCCGCATCTTCACCCTCACCTGCCTCACGCCGATCAGCACGAAGAAAACCCGCATCACCCAGATCACCTTCTGGAAAAACGCCCCCTTTCTCGATCTCGCCCTGCCTATTCTCATCCCCGCCGCACAGAAATTCCTCGGCCAAGACGGTCACATGGTGAACCTGCAGAACAAGGGCATGGCCTACCAGCAGAACATGCTGTGGATCGACGACATCGACGTGCAAGCCAAATGGTATCGCACCCTCAAGAAGGAATGGTCCGCCGCCCGCTCCGAAGGCCGCCCCTTCAACAACCCGATCGAGCCACGAAAGCTCCGCTGGCGCAGCTAGACCTACCCGCGACGGATCAACCCGCTTTCAACAGTTGAAATCCCCGCCGACTGGCGCGAGTTTGCGCGGCGGAAAGAGGACCCTCCGAGGTCCGCCCGGGAGGAAGACCATGAACCTGCGCAAATCCCTGCAAGCGACCGCGATCGGCGTCGGCGCCGGTGGCAGCCTGCTCGCCATCGTCCTCGCAGCGACGCCCCTGCTCGCCCCCGCCGCCATCGGCCAAGTATCAGCCGACCATCCCGGCGCTGGCGCCTACCAGAAGGCCTGCGCCGCCTGCCACGACAACCCCGGCGGGACACGCGCCGCCGCCCTCTCCGCCATGCGCACCATGTCGCCCGTCCGCCTGAACGAAGTCATCGCGCCGACGGGCATCATGGGCCCCATGGCCGCCGCGCTCACCGCGAAAGAAAAAACAGACCTCATCGCGTGGCTCACCGCCGGCCAGGCCGTCGGCTCCGCACAGTGGACCGATGCCCTGATGTGCGCGCCGGACAAGCGCGCAGTCGCCGCCTCCGCCTCCATCGTCTCCCTTGGCTTCGGCGTCGATGCGAACCAGTCGCGCAGCCTCACCGCCGCACAGGCCGGCCTGACCAAGGCCCAGCTCGCCAAACTCGAACCCGCCTGGTCCATCGCCTTCCCCGGCCAAGGCGGCGGGACGGGCGCTTCCGTTCTCAGTGACGGCACGATCTTCACCACCGGCGGCCAGAAGCTCGTGGCGATCGATGCCGCCTCCGGCTGCGTGAAATGGGCCTACACCGCGTCTTCCCGCAACACGCCCGCCATCGGCGAAGTCGGCGGCAAGAAGGTGGTCGCCATCTCGGTCGGCCGCGACATCCACATGCTCGACGCCGCCACCGGCGCGCTCATCTGGAAAGAGAACGGACAGCCAGTTGACGGCTCGGGCGGCCAGATTCGCGGCGCGGTTATTTTCGCGAAAGACATGGTCATCGTGCCCCTGTCCGCTTCGGGCGTCGCGACCGCGATGAACCCCCGCTCCGAATGCTGCACGGGCCACGGTTCTGTCGTCGCCCTCAGCGCGGCGGACGGCAGCCATCGCTGGGAATACCACACCATGCCTGAGGCCACCTACAACGGTCAGGTGTCTTCCATCGGCGTGAAACAGAAGGGCCCATCGGGCGCGCCGATCTGGTCGGTCCCGGTGTACGACGCGAAGCGCAACAACGTGATCGTGACCACCGGCGAGAACACCTCACACCCCGGCACGGATACCTCCGACGCGATCATCTCGCTGAACGCCGATACCGGTGAGGTCCGCTGGAAGTATCAGGCCATGGCCGCCGACGTCTGGAACATGTCCTGCGATGTGGAGACCGGAAACAACGGCCCCAACTGCCCGGTTCTCTTCGGCGGCGACGGCCGCGACTATGACTTCGGCGCCGGCGCCATTGTCGCCACCGCTGGTGGCAAGGATATTGTCCTCGCCGGCCAGAAATCGGGCCACGCCTGGGCGCTGGATGCAGGAACCGGCCAGGTGCTCTGGAGCCAACGCATAGGCGAAGGCTCGGCCCTGGGCGGCGTCCACTGGGGCATCGCGGCGGACGGAGACAAGCTGATCATCCCGATCAATGACCCCGTGCTCAACACACGCTTCGAACCCAAGCCGGGCGTCTACACGTTCGACATCGCAACCGGCCGTCCGGTTTGGTCTTACGCCGCCGCCGCTAATTGCCAGGGGGCTCGCGCCAAGGCAGTCGAGAACTGCGCAACTCGCTTCGGCTTCTCTGCTGCGCCCGTCGTGGTTGATGGCGCCACTGTCGGCGCAACGCTCGGCGGCGAAGTCATCATTCTCGACAACGCAACCGGCCAGGTCATCAACAGATTCGATACGGTCGGTCCGCAGAAGACGCTCAACACCGATGTTGTCGGGAAGGGTGGGTCCATCGACGCGCACGGCATTTCCGCCGGCGCCGGCATGCTCTTCATCAACTCCGGCTACGGCCTCTTCGGCCAGACGCCAGGCAACGTCCTCATCGCCTACAAGCCGAAATCCTAGCCTCGAAACGAAAATTCCCGGACAGCCTCGCGGCGTCCGGGAATTATTGTCTCAGTCGTTCGCGCCCTACTCCTGGTCGCGCTGCTGTTGCTGCTGCTGGGCTTCCGCCGCCTTCGGCTTGCCGAGGCCCATCGAGTCGATCTTGATGAAGGCTGGCCCAAGAATGACAAGGAACAGAACCGGCAGGAAGAACACGATCATCGGCACGGTCAGCTTGGCCGGCAGCGCCGCTGCCTTCTTCTCGCACTCTGTGATCCGCATCTCGCGATTTTCCTTCGCCATCGTACGTAGCGCGGAGCCCATGGGCGTGCCATATTTTTCGGCCTGCACCAGCGCCATCGCAACGCCCTTCACGCCAGGATGGTTCGTCCGTTCGGCAAGGTTGTAATAGGCTTGGCGACGATCCTGCAGATAGGAAAGTTCCGCCGTCGTCAGTGAAAGCTCCTCGGCCAGTTCGGCTGACGCCGTGCCGATCTCCTCGCCCACCCGCGCGAACGCCTGTTCGATCGACATGCCGGACTCGACGCAGATCAGCATCATATCCAGCGAGTCAGGGAAAGCGCGCATGATAGATGTGCGGCGTTTGGTGATCAGGTTCTCAAGGTAGAGGTTCGGACCGTAGAAGCCGACAGCAAAGCCCACGACAACCGCGCCCGCTTTCATCTGCATCTGCAGGCCGTGGTCATTGACGAACCAGATGTACACGAACGCGCCGATGCCGAAGATGATCGGCAACGCGAAGCGGCAGAAATAGAAAATCGAGATTGGCTTTGGTCCGCGCAGGCCAGCTTGGATCAGCTTTTTCTGGACGCCGGGGTCTTCCAGCATCTTTGCAAGATCGAGTTTGTCGACGAATTTCTTCGTCATCGACGTGTCGCGCACACGGATGGACTTCTTCTCGCCCTCCAGCGCTGCGCGGCTCTTCTTGCGCAATTCCTCGCGACGGTTGGCGACCGACTTCAGACGGCTCGTCAGCTTGTCGCTGCTGAACGCCGGCGCGGCCAGCGTCATCACGGTCGCGAACGTCGCCACGCAAGCCAGCGCAGAGGCCAGCGTAATGGGGTCGGTCAGAAACTGGACCCAATCAATGTCCATAATGCCGCTCCCAGCCTAGAAGTTGAAGTTGATCATCGAGCGCATGATGTAGATGCCCATGCCCATCAGGCCGGCCGCGATCAAAAGGATCAGGTGGCCGAGATCGGTCGTGAACAGCGACATGATGTATCCGGGAGTCGTCATATAGACGAGCAGCATGACGATGATCGGAAGCGAGCCGATGATCATCGCGGAGGCTTTTGCTTCGGAAGACAGCGCCTTGATCTTCTCGCGCAGCAGCTTGCGCGAACGCAGCACGTTCGACAGGTTGCCCAGCGCCTCTGAAAGGTTGCCGCCGGCCTTCTGCTGGATGCCCAGCACGATGTTGAAAAAGTTCACTTCCTGCGTCGGCGTGCGCTGGTACATCTTCAGCAGCGCCTGATCCATCGGCACGCCCATCGCGATTGCATCGACCACCACCTGGAACTCACCGCCCAGCGGTTGCGGGCTCTCACGTGCGATCATGCGCAGGCATTCCTGCAAAGGCAGGCCCGATTTCACGCCGCGAACGATGACATCGATCGCGTCGGCAAACTGCGCGATGAATTTCTTCTGACGGCCAGCGATCGCCATGCCCAGCACCCAGCGCGGCACCCCGAAGGCCGCCGCAAACGCGATGCCCACCGGCACCAGCATCATGAAACCTTCGTTGAAGCCGCCGAGCACGAAGCTCGCGACACCGGCAACCACACCGGAAATGGCCGAGAAAATCCAGAACATCGGCACTGTGATACT
>JAVBYB010000065.1 GCA_030824255.1 bacterium | reverse complement strand
GCGAGGTGGCGAGGGTGTCGCCGACCTGGAAGGCCTCGGGGTCGGACAGGGTGACGAGCAGGTCGCCGCCATTGCGCTCGATGTCCTTCACCAGGTTCTCGAGGCCCTCGACCAGCGAGCGGCCGTTGGTCTCCACCGCCTTCCTCAGCGCCACGGGATTCGAGGCAAGGAAGTTGGAGGGGGAGAACATGTCCACCAGCTGGTGGGTGAAGAAGTGGATCTGCTCGGAATGCTTGTCGTCCTCGCCCTCCGAGGCCGAGTCGGCCAGGCTTTCGAGGTAAGCCGACATGATCTGGTACTGGCGTTTCAGGTAGTAGAAGAACGGGTGCTTGTCCCATTCGGCGTCGGAGAAGCGGGCGTCGGCGGGGCTTTCCTCCTGCGCCTTCGCCATGGTCTGCGCGCCGGAGAGCATGGCCTGCGTGAGTTCGGCGTAGAGCGCGGTCGAGTTCTGCCAGAACTGGATCTGGGTGTTCAGCGCCTTCATCGGATTGCTGGCCCAGCTCTGCGCCTGACCCATCGCGGCGCGAAGGAAGAGCGGCTGGCCGGGACCTTCGACGCCCGGGTTGCGGACCTCGCGGCGGGACAACGCCAGGAAGAGCCGCTGGAGCAGGAAGTTTATTCGCTGAAAATTCTGGCTCAGTTCGAACGCGCCGAGTGAGCCGGTCTGGTCGTTCATGTCATGCCCGAAAACGTTTCCTGTCTGATAGGTAACACCGTGCCGGGAGCGGTCAAACGCCATATTACCAAACGACTTTTCAGCGTTCGCGCGAACAGCTCTCAATGCGTTCGCGCGCGGCGCCGCACAATGTTTTGACGCCCTGCGGCAATTCCGGGCTTCGTGAATCGAAAGGAGCCGTGTAGAGGGGCTTTGGGGGATTGCTGCATCTGCTAACTTTGCATTGCCCCACGACCGGAGAAGCCCTCTTTCATGCAGATCGGCTCCCTAGCCCGCTGGAAGAAACGCGATGCGCCCATCTGGGAGGGTGAGCTGTTCACCGTGTCCGTCGAGGGCGAAGGACGCGACGTCATTCTGCTGCACGGCCTGGCAGCGTCGCCGGAATGCTGGGACGAGACAAAAGAACACCTCGGACGGGCCGTGCGCCTTCACAAGGTTCACATGCGGGGTTTTGCGGGCCTCGCGCCAACCGCGTTCCGCGACCCGATGAACTTCCTGAAGCCCATGGCCGATGCGCTGGCGGGCTATATCCGCTCGCAGGGCCTGGGACCGGTGGCTGTCGCTGGCCATTCCATGGGTGGAATTGTTTCGCTGATCCTGGCGCGGGATCATGCCGACGTCGTCGAGCGCCTGATGGTCGTCGACGTTCCGGCATTCTTCTCCGTGCTGATCAACCCGTTTGCCTCGCCCGGCATGATGTCCCATTTCGCGCAGCATTCGCGCCACAGCTATATCGACAAGTCGAAGGCCGACCTGCTGTCCGACCTGCGCCGGACGAGCGAGAAGCTGGTGACGGATCCCGTCCAGATCGAGCGCCTTGTGCGCTGGGGCGTGGCGTCCGACCGCCGCACGACGGCCGATGTCATGGCCGAGGTGATGGTGACCGACCTGCGCGGCGACCTGCAGCGCATCAAGGCGCCGGTGGATGTGATCTACACATGGGACCGGGTAAGCCCCATGTCCAAGCTTGGCGCTGACCAGGTTTATGCCTCCGCCTATGCTGGCCTTGCGAACGGCCGCCGGCAGCGCATCGACGACGCGCGGCACTTTGTGATGTTCGACCAGCCTGCGCTGTTTTACGGCGCCGTACAGTCGTGGCTGGCGCGATAGGGTCTGGAAACTGAAAACGGCGATACGACCATGAGCGAACCTGAAACCATCGAACTGCGCCGCTATCCCAGCCGCAAGCTCTATAACAAGAACGCATCCAGCTATGTGCGCCTGCCGGAAGTGGCCGAGATGGTCCGCAACGGCGCGAACATCCGCGTCGAAGACACGGAGACCGGCGAGGACGTGACCCGTCAGGTCCTGCTGCAGATCATCATGGACCAGGAAGGCAAGACGGCGGGCGCTATGCTCTCCGCCGACCTGATGATGGACATGATCCGCCTGCACCAGTCCAAGGCGAGCGAGATGATGACGGGGCTGTTCGAGCAGTCGGTCGCCTTCATCCGCGCGCAGCAGGAGCAGCTGGCCAGCCAGATGACGGGAGCGATGTCGGGCGCGATGGGCGGCCAGCCGTGGAATGTGTTCGATCCCGCCGCGATGCAGGAGATGCAGCGCGAATACCAGAAGCGCCTCGCCAGCTTCTGGACCGGCGCGATCCCGGGAATGCCGGGCATGACGCCGGTCGCCGCCGTCGCGCCGAAAGCCCCCGAGCCGAAGAAGCCCGAGCCGACAGCCGCCAACGATGCCGAAGAGCTGAAGGCCCTGCGTGCGCGTCTGGAAGAGCTTGAGAAGAAGGCGTCGAAGAAGTAGGCGGCAAGCGCCCCTGCTTTTCAGCGCGCTTTCACTTTCTGCTTTGGCGTGGGGGCTGCGCGCGTCTTGGCCTCGAACCGGGGTTTGGGCATGAGGCGGAAGCGCGTCTGACACCACGCAAACCCGACGCCGACATCCAGCAAGGCATCGGAGCGCCCGCAGGGGCAGGCAAACTCCATCACCTCCAGCACCCGATACGACTCGCCCGCCACCAGTGGCACGGGCTCGCCCGTCACATGGTTCGGCGCAACGTTGACGCAAAGCACCAGATCGCCAGGGCCGACAGCGTAGCTCATGGCATGTCTCCCTTCCGGAAGCGGGCAGGATAGACCCGGCGCGGCGGGGAGCCAAGGTGGGGCTGGTCTGGAAGGCGCGGAGCGTCCTTCAACCGGCGCAAAGCCTGCGCGTTTCGCAATCAGGCTGAACGGCGGGATTACGTCAAAACTGGACGTTGGCGGAACTGCCCCGGATCGCGTGTCATGGGGCGTCGCGGTCTATTAGAGAGCGCCGAAACCAGCGCCGCAGAGACGACACATTTGCGAGCTGACATTCCGGCTCGGCAAATTGGGGGGCGGGAATGTTTGCACGATGGGCGGTTCTGCTTGCGATCTGCATCGGCGTCTTCTCGGCGCCCGCCTTCGCGGATGACCTCGATACGATCCTGTCCAAGGCAGCCGCAGGACAGAAAGCCCCTGGGGCGGGGCTACTGATCATTCAGGACTACGGAATCGTCGACGAAGCCGTATCTGGGGTGCGCAGCCTGAGTGACCCCACACCCGTTTCGCGAAGCGATGTCTGGAATATCGGCTCTGATGGCAAGGCGATGACGGCCGCGATGATCGCTCGGCTTGTGGACCGTGGCGTCCTCTCCTGGGAGGCCACGATTGGCGGCGTCTTGCCCGATATGGCTGGCGCGATGCGGCCTGAGTATCCGGCGATCACACTGCGGCAATTGCTGACTCACACATCCGGTATTCCGGAGAATATCAGGGACGAGAAAGTCCTCAATTCGCTCTTCTATGATGAAAGCTCAGCCAGCTTGTCCGAGCGGCGGAGGGTGTACATCGCTCGCGCGTTGCAGGATGCGCCCGCCGGACGCGCCGGCAGATTCAGCTATTCAAACACTGGATTCCTGATCGCCGCTTTCATGGCCGAGACAGCGAGCAAGGAAACGTATGAATCCCTGATGCGAGATGAGGTCTTCACGCCCCTGGGAATGACCTCGGCTGGCTTTGGACGCCCCCCGACAGGACAGCCCGCTGGCCACAGGCGTGGAAAGATCGCAGTGCCTCGCGATGTAAACCCCGACTTTTTCGCGCCCGCGGGAAACATATATCTGTCTCTGGAAGACTGGGCCCGCTTCTGCATAGATCAGTTGCAGGGCGCGAACGGCAGGGGCGCCCTGCTGAACCCCCAGACCTATTCAGTGATGCAATCGCCTCCGCCTGGCGCCCCGGTTTCAATGGGCTGGTTCGTGCGGGATAGCATCGCCGGGCTTCCCGGCCCCGCTTATTATCATGAGGGATCGGACGGGGCGTGGTTCGCGGTCGTCGCTCTATTTCCGACTTCAGGTTCCGGCGTGCTCGCCGTCACGAATGGAGGCAAGGACATGGGGGGCCAAGCGCTTACCTTGGCCGCTGCAATGAATGCGGCAAAACTGCTCGCCAACAAGAAGTAAGCTCGCGTGCTGGCGCTCCGGCCTATGCGTGGGCAGGCCGAATATGCGGCGCGGCGATTTTCCGTCGCGCGGCTCAAAGCGATCGGTATCTCATTCCGGGACTTGTCCAGACTGGCCTGTCACAGAGTTTTCGGGCCTATCCAAGCTTGAAGGACAAGCGGCCAGTATGGGCCAACAGGCGCCATTGCTGGCGGCCCGCTGGTTTGAACGATTGGGCAACTCTACTTGCTCACCCGATAATCCCGCGTCGCCTGGTTGAGCAGGGCCTCCATTTGCATGGGCGGTTGCTTCCACTTTTTCTCGGCGAAAAGAGGCGACTGGTCCGCGAAGTGAGGCGAGGTCGCATCGAGCGTGGCTGAGCCGTACTGGTGGATGGTGTCGATCTTGTAGGTGCCGTCCGGCGCCCAATCAGCCATGGCGACATAGACGTCGCCTGCGCGGCCGGAGCGGAACTTGTCCTTCGTGAGGTCGCCGGCGGCGTACATGGCGCGGAGCGTGTCGGGGCCGCCGTCTGTGGGCCATGACTTCGTCCCGCGCAGGACGCGGCTGACTTCGCTCCATTTCGGATCGATGCGGCCGGTGGCGGCCTTCAACTGCGCAGCGGTGGTTTTCAGTGCGGCGAGCGCCGTTTCGCGCTTGTAGGCGCCGTGGATCTG
>JAVBYB010000163.1 GCA_030824255.1 bacterium | reverse complement strand
TTCGCTGGTCGATGGCGAGCGGGAGGTCGCGCCAGCCGGTCGTGACGGCTTTCGCCAATTCGTCGATCAGTCTCTGCTGCAGGTCGTGATGTGATCCTGCGGCGCTTCGGCTTTTTACATCCAGCGACTGGATGAAGACGACGGTGGCGACCTCGCTCGTGGGGTCCAGCGTGGGCATGGAGATGACCTTCATCCGACGCTCGCCGCTGCTGTCGCGATAGGTTCCGATCAGGCCGCCATAGACGCGCTCGCCGCGCAGCGCGCGTGGGCTGGGCCAGTCGCTCCGCGGAATGGAGACGCCTCGGGCGTCGGTAAAGCTCCAGCGGCTGGCTTCATGCGGATCGTGGGAGGGGATGACGTCGCCAAGGAGATGGGCCATGCCGCCGGCCTTGCCAAGAAAGTGGCCGGTGGCGGACACCAGCGCTATCGCGACCGGTAGTTCGTCGAGTACGGCCGCAAGCCGCCCTGCAATATCCGCCATCAATCTGGCCTCCAGCCCATAAAAGCCGCACGCAGGTTATGGATAATTCTGTAGATGCGACAAGTGTGCTTGCGGCACGACTGGACGGACATCGCGCACGTCTGCGCGATTTGCGACATCAAATGTTAAACGCAAAAGGAAACCGCCCCGGAGTCCTGCAGGAATCCGGGGCGGCGCCGTAGCGGGTAGAATTACGAAAAGAGATCAGGCGGCCTAGCTGGCCAGACGCTGGATGTAGTCGAACTCGCGGGCGCGGCGTTCGCGCTTCTTGGCGGGCTGGAAGGCGACGCGGGCGTGCTCGGCGCAGTAGGGCGAGCCTTCCGACGTTCCATGGCCGCAGAAGCCGAAGGCGGCGTCAGCCGGGTCGCCGATCGGCCATTTGCACATGGAATCCTTGACCGTCAGCACGGTGACCATGTCGCCATTCGAGAGGCGTTTGGGCTCGATATTGGCTTCGGCCTCGGTGATGTGGGTATGCTGGTGGACCGGCTCCTGCCGGACGGCGAGGGCGGTGGCGGCGCGGGGGGCGGCAGCCTGGGCCTGACGCGGCAGCGGGGTAGGCTTCGGCCGGGCGAGGCGCGGCGGGCGCTTGACCGGGCGGGACGGAGTCGCCCGTCCGGAGAGTCCGAGGCGATGCACCTTGCCGATCACCGCATTGCGGGTGACCGAGCCCAGTCGCTTGGCGATCTGGCTTGCACTGTGCCCTTCGGCCCAGAGTTTCTTGAGTTCTGCGACGCGTTCTTCGGTCCAGCCCATGAATGTCTCTCCACAGCCTTCGGGAATCATGCAAGACACAACATATGGGCTGTGCCTGCTCGCCCTGCTTCCCCAATAACTAGGATTAGTAGCCGCGTGCTGCGTAACCGCAATATGCGGGGCACCTTGCTAACAGCTATATCAATATATTGGGGTTCTTCACAGGTCAGCTGAGTCACGGGGCCGCAGGTGCGATCCGTGCCGGATGTGGCGCCGGGGACTCACCTTTCAGGGGAAGTTCCCGAGGCGGACTCGGTTTGGACTCAAGGCGGGGTTTGTCACAGCGCGCTCTGTTCCTGGGGATGTTTCGGGATTGGCCTCCGGTCGGGGCGTGGGCGGGCAGAGGGAGCGCGCGCAGGACAATCTGGCTGTCGGCGAAGCTGCTTCCGCGATGCGCCCTTGCGCCATGTCCCCCGCGACAACATTTGCATGGCGGGGCGTGGCGGGAGGCGTAAGACAGGGGCATGGATCAGACAGTGACGCGACCGCCGGTTGAAGCTGCTCCCCCGATGCTGGGGCCGCGGCAGTATGGGGCGGTGAACTGGCTGGGGCTGTGGACGTTGTGCCTGCGCGAGACGCGGCGCTTCTGGAAGGTGGGGATGCAGACGCTGTTCGCGCCTGTCGTGTCCTCGCTGCTGATGCTGTTCGTGTTCAAGCTTGCCTTCGGCGTCGGCAATGGTGGGATGGTGGGGGGCGTCGATTTTGCGACCTTCCTCGCGCCGGGCGTCGTGATGATGGCGATCCTCAACAATGCATTCGCGAATACATCGTCCTCGCTGATCATCGCGAAGGTGCAGGGCAACTCGGTCGATTTCCTGATGCCGCCGCTGTCGCCGATGGAACTGACGGTGGGCTTTCTTTCCGGCGCCGTGACGCGCGGTATTCTTGTCGGGCTCGTGACCTATGCGGCGGTGTGGATCATGCAGATCACGCCGTTCCAGATCGTGAACCTGTTCGCGGTCGTGTATTTCTCCGTGATCGCCTCGCTGCTGATGGGCGCGGTGGGGCTGATCGGCGGTATCTGGGCCGACAAGTTCGATCACATGGCGGCGGTGCAGAATTTCGTCATCATGCCGCTGACGATGCTGTCCGGCACATTCTATCCGATCTCGCGCCTGCCCGAGCCGTTCGTGACGATCAGCCACTACAACCCGTTCTTCCAGATCATCGACGGCTTCCGCTATGGCTTCACCGGCCATGCCGAGGGCAATCTCTGGTTCGGCGGCGCGATGACGGCGGCGATCACGCTGGGTCTTGTCGTGTGGTGCTGGGCGCTGCTGAAGCGGGGGTACAAGCTGAAGGCTTGAGCGGCAGACGGGCCGGGTTCAAGAGCAGGTCAGTTATCGCGACCATGTAGAAGAGGCGCGTTTCGAACGCGCAACAGCACGCACGCCAGGACGCAGAGCGGGAAAGTGATAAACACGCTGATCGTGTGCCAGTAACTGTAAGCGTAAACGCCGTGGCTCACCTTCGTCAGCTCGCCATACATGCCTACGAAAAAGCCGCCGTCTGCTTCCTGGCCACTCCAGGAATTTCCGCCAATGAGCACGGCGACAATCGCGTAGACGCAGAAGTTGACGAAGCCGATGACGGCAAGCGCCAGGAGCACACGCCGGATCGCGGGCCGGTCCTGCCAGCGTCCTGATCCATTTTCGGTGAGCGTCGCCATGGTGTGAGCGTAACCATGGGCACGGGATCGGGCAATTGAGGTTTGCCGCACGGGCCACAACCGGGGTTCTCGGCACAAGGCAGAGAATGACTCCGCGACCAGCCCAAGCGGCGTGGCCGGCCGGGCGTCCGCCGGTCACGGATTACTTCACCAGCCCCAGCTGTTTCGCGATCGTCTTGTCGACCATGCGCTTGGGCATGTGGAGGCTTAGCCAGTTGCCGAGGGGGTCTGGCGTGACGACGTAGCGCGTCTTGGGTTTGTGCGCGGTCAAGGCGGTGTGCACGGTTTCGCCGATCTTCTCGGGCGGGAAGCCCTTGCGGCCCATCTCGGTCATGTAGCTTTTCACCTTGTCGACCGACGGCCCGTACGGGGTCTTCTCATAGGCGGAGATGTCGAGCGCATCGGCCTTCTCCCAGATGGGCGTGGCGATGGCGCCGGGCGCGATGACGATGACGTCGACGCCATAGAGCATGAGTTCGCGGCGGAGGGATTCAGACAGACCTTCGAGCGCAAACTTGGATGTGTTGTACGGGCCGACGAAGGGCATTCCGACCTTGCCGCCGACGGAGCTCATCATGCAGATGCGGCCGGGCGTGGCGGTCCGCGTCTCGGGCGAGGCGCCGAGGAGCGGGGCGAAGGCCTGCGTGACGATAAGCTGGCCGGTGACGTTGACTTCGAGCTGCTGGCGAAAGGCGTCTACAGGAATGTGGAGCAGGGGGCCGGGATTGGCGATGCCCGCATTGTTCACAAGGCCAAAGAGCGTCTGGCCGCCAAGCCTTTCCGCAACCGATCTGGCTGCGGATGCAACGGCTGATGCATCCGTCACATCGAACACCAGCGGGGTGAAGCGATCGCCGAATTCCGCCGACAGACGATCCGCATCCTGCTGCTTCCGTACACTGCCGAAGACGTGGAAGCCCTTTGCCACAAGCACTTTCACGCAGCCGAGGCCAATGCCGGTCGATGCGCCTGTGACGACGATGCTTTTCATTTCAGATCTCCTGGGCCGCAGTGTCTTACGCAAACCTGTCGGCGGCGGTTTTCGATGGCGTGGCGCCATAAGCACAGATTGTGATGGTGCGCAGTGACACGTGATTCAGTACGCTCTGCATGACGTATATTTCACATAAGAGAGACGCGGCTTTCCAGACGGACGTAAAGTGGTGGGACAAGTGAAAAGAAAGACCAGCCTCGCGCTTCGCGGCATCGATACGGGGGCCGAGTCCAGCGTGGTGTTCCGGTTTGCAGCCGGCGGTCAGGACTATAGCTGGACGTTCAATGCAGGCACGTTTGACGAGCTGGTGGCGCTCGGCCTGTCCGGGCGGCTGGGGAAGGGCAAGGACGTCCATTTCGACGGGGCAAAGGTCACGCTCCGCAAGGGCCGCGACGGGCGGCGGGACGAGGTGGTGATCGCCATCGGCCGGAAAGTGAAGATCGTGGCGCCAATGCCGGCGAACGATGTCGCCGCGCCTGTCCGCAAGCGGAAACGCAAGGCGGCTGCGATCGCGGCAGAGTAGCCGGGTTTCAGCGCTGGTTGCGCCTGTTGGCAAGGTCCATTCCGTCAAGTAGGCGCTCCAGCGTGATGGGCTTGGCTATGTGGCCATCGGCGCCGGCTTCGCGACCCCAGCGGATGTGCTCGCCGCCGGAATCCGCTGAAAGGATCGCGATGGTGGTTGGCGAGCGACCTGTCTCCGCCTCGAACTGACGGATGGCGCGGGTTGCGTCGAGGCCGTCCATCACAGGCATGAGCATGTCCATGAGCACGAAATCGAATGCGGTGTCGTGGATGGCGTCGAGCGCCTGCTGGCCGTCTTCGGCGAGGACGACGTCCATGTTCACGCCTTCCAGCAGGACCTTGACGATGGCGCGGTTGGCGGGGTGATCGTCGACCACGA
>JAVBYB010000345.1 GCA_030824255.1 bacterium | reverse complement strand
CCGCATCGCACGGATCGCCATGTGGAAGGCTTCGCTGAACCGGTCACGCCAGCTCGCTCCGCCACGCTGTGTCTTCGGCTCATGCGTCTGCAGCGTCCTCGCAGCGGGCTCGGCCACGCCCGCTTTTCGGCGATCGGCGACAATTTCGCCATCGCGCAGCTCGATGATGCGATCAGCGTGCTCGGCCACGGCCATATCGTGCGTCACGATGATGATCGTGCGTCCTTCGGCATTCAGCTGCCGCAGGATGCGCATGACTTCCGCGCCGGTCGTTGTGTCCAGCGCGCCCGTGGGCTCGTCCGCAAGGATCACCTCGCCGCCATTGATCAGCGCGCGCGCGATGGAGACGCGCTGCTGCTGGCCGCCCGAAAGCTGGTTCGGGGTGTGCCCCGCCCTGTCCTTCAGCCCCAGCCGCTCCAGAAGCCGCCTCGCCTCCGCACGCCGCTCCGCCGGATCGCGACCAAGATAGATTGCGGGCGTCTCGACGTTGCCCGCCGCCGTCAGGTCCGACAGCAGGTGATAACGCTGGAAGATGAACCCGAAATGCTCGCGCCGCAGCGCCGCCAGATCGTCCGGCTGCATCTCGCGTGTATCGCGGCCGAGCACGCGGTACGTCCCCCGCGTCGGCCGGTCGAGACAACCGAGAATGTTCATCAGCGTCGACTTGCCCGATCCTGACGAACCGACAATCGCCACCATCTCGCCCGCATTAATGGTAAGGCTGAGATCCTTCAGCGCCACCACCACTTCATCGCCCGCCGGAAACTCCCGGCGCACATTGTGAAGCTCGATCAGCGGCGTCGCCACGCGCCTGGCGGGCGTCTCGAACCGTTCATAGGTTGCGGAATCAGCGGGCATCACGGACGCCCTCCGCCCATGCCACGACCGCCGCTCGGCATCAGCGGATTGCTGCTGCCCTGACGCGATGTGCCGCGGCTCTCGCCCGTGCTTTCAGCGACCACCACCTTCTCGCCCGGCTGCAGGCCTTCGATAACCTGAGACGTCACGCTGGTGGAGATGCCCACCTTCACGGCGCGTTGTTCGATCTCGCCATTCTCCTGCACGACCTTGGCGAAATACCCTTCGCGTCCCCGCCGCTCCAGTGCAGACGCTGGAACCGTGATCGCATCCTTGGCAGAGGCGAGCACGATGTTGACCTGCGCCGTCATGCCGGTCCTCAGCTTGCCGTCCGCATTGTCGACGTCGAACAGGCCATTGTAATAGACCGCACTCGCGCTGCTGCTGGACGACGCCGAGGTCGTGCTTTCGATCGATGAGGGCGCCGGCGCCACAGTGCGCAGCTCCGCATAGTGCCGCGTGCCGGAATCGCCCAGCGTGGTGAAATAGACCTCCTGGCCTTCCGTCACCTTCGCAATGTCTGCCTCTGAGATTTCCGCGCTGACTGTCATCTTGTCGAGCTGCGCGAGCATCACGATCGTCGGCGCCGACTGGTTGGCGTTCACCGTCTGGCCTTCTTCCGTCACGATCGCCACGATCGTCCCGTCCATCGGCGCGACGATACGGGTGTAACCCAGATTGGTCTGCGCGGTGTTCAGCGTCAGGTTCGCCTGGCGTATCTGCGCATTCGCCGCCGCAAGGCTTGCGCGCGCATTGGCCAGCTGCGCCTGCGCGGAATCATAGTCCGCCTTTGACGCCGCGCCGCCGTTGAACAGCCGCTCCGTCCGCTCGAAGCTGAGCTGGGCTTCGGTCAGGTTTGCCTGCGAAGCCGCCCGCTGCGCCGTGACGTTCGAGAGCGAGGCTTCTGCATTGCTCACCGAATTGGTCTGCGTACGCGAGTCGATCTCCGCGATCGGATCGCCCGCCTTCACCGTATCGCCCAGCTCAACATAAAGCTTCTGCACCTGGCCAGACGCCTGCGCGCCGACACTGACCAGCTTCGCCGGCTCCAGCACGCCCGTCGCCAGAACGGTCTGCTCGATATCGCCCTGCCCCACGACGGCGGTCACCATCTGTGGCTTGCTCGCCGCGAACGGATTGAACGCGAAGAACAGAGCCGCCGCCGCGATCACGCCGCCGATAATCAGCAGGGGCTTTCGCCGCAGCTTGCCGAGAAAGGACAAGGCGCCATTCGTGTTGCGTGGCGCTGCCTTCGCGCTCGCGACTGTTTCGCTGTCGGGATCAATCAGTCCAAAGGTCGTATCGGCGGGCATGGGGAGGCCTCATCTCTGTCTCTCGACACTAGAACGCAGAGATGGTCCCTCAATTTCCCCAAATAATGCCGCCTCTGGTATCCAACCGTCTCCAATCGCAGCCCTGACACACGCGGTTACACATGTCGCGCCTTCGTGTCTGCTGAAGCCTGAATGGATGTTCAGGCCGACGCTTGCGCGACCTCAGCAGGATCGAGCACCAGCGCCATGCGTTCGGCAAGGTCGCCGACCTGCGCGAGGTAGCTCTTGAAGTGCGGCGTCTCGCGATGCGCTGCGATGGCCGCGTTGTCGGTGTAGAGTTCATCGAGCACGAAACGGTTCGGGTCCGCCTGATCGCGCCAGAGATCATACCGCAGATTGCCGGCCTCGGCGCGCGACGGACCGGTCATCCCTGCCAGCAGCGCCTGCAGCGCCTCCGCCTTGCCCGGCCGCGCCGTCAACACCGCCACGATCTTCACGCCGTGCGATGCCACGCCCTACTTCCCGTCGATCAGCTTGCGCGCGAGATAGGTGAACTCCAGCGCCGAGCGCTTGGCCGCTTCGCGCTGGTTCGCCGCCGCCGAGTGGCCGCCGTCGATGTTCTCGTAATAGAGGAACGGCTTGCCCATTTCCTCCAGCACCTTCGCCATCTTGCGCGCATGGCCCGGATGCACGCGATCATCCTTGGTCGACGTCTCGAAATAGATTTCCGGATACGTCTTGGCGGCATCGATGTTGTGATAGGGCGACAGCGTCTCGAGGAAGGCGCGCTCTTCGGCAACGTCCGGATCGCCATACTCGTCCATCCACGATGCGCCCGCGAGCAGCAGGTGATAGCGCAGCATGTCGAGCAGCGGCACCTGGCAGACGATCGCGTTGAACAGGTCCGGCCGCTGCGTGAACATCACGCCCATCAGCAGCCCGCCATTCGACCCGCCCATCGCGCCCAGCTTCTTCGGCGACGATATCTTGCGCGTCACCAGGTCCTCGGCCACCGCGATGAAGTCGTCATAGACAACCTGCCGCTTGGTCTTCAGCCCCGCCTGGTGCCACGCCGGACCGAACTCGCCGCCGCCGCGGATGTTCGCCATCACATAGACGCCGCCCTGCTCCAGCCACAGCTTGCCCACCGTGCCCGAATAGCCCGGCGTCTGGCTCACCTGGAAGCCGCCATAGCCATAGACCAGCGCGGGGTTCTGTCCGTCGAGCTTGATGTCCTTCCGGCGCACCACAAAGTACGGCACCTTCGTCCCGTCCTTCGATGTCGCCTCGAACTGATCGACCTGATAGGGCGCTGCATCGAACCACGCCGGCAACTGGCGCAGCTGCTCCACCTCGCCCGAGCCTGAGTCATACGTGTAGAGCGTGTCCGGCGAGAGATAGCCCTCATAGCCGAGGAACGCCGTCGTCTCCTCATTGCTGGCATAGAGCACGCCCGCCGATCCGTTCGGCGGCAGCTTCACCTCTTTCGACGCCCAGTTGCCGCCCGCCTTCGTATAGCTCATCACCTTCACGGCGACGTTGTCGGAGATGTTCACCAGCACGTCGTTCTTCGTGACGCCCACGCCCTGCAGCGCCTGCTTCGCCGTCGGCCGGAACACCAGTTCGACGCGCGGCAGCGACCCCACCTTCAGGAACCCGCTCCACGAGAAGCCGACCAGATCGCCCGCCATGAACTGGCCCTGCCCCGCAGGCGCCCAGTCCTCTTCCAGCGTCACCAGCAGCGTATCCGCGAACAGACCCTGCGGCGTCGCCTTCATCGGGATCGGCAGCGGCACAGCCTTGTCCGCCGCGTCGAAGATGAAATAGCGCGACGTGAAGAACGTCTCCGCCTGGCTCACGCCGAACCAGCGCTTGCCCGTCTCATCCTCAAGCGACAGCGGCCACACGCCCACATTCGACTTCGCGCCCCGGAACACTTCCTGCGCCGCATCCATCGCCTGCCCGCGCTTCAGCCGCTTCACCACGAACGGATAGCCTGAATCCGTCAGCGTCGCTCCATCGCCGCCCCAATCCGTCGAGATCAGCAGCGCGTCCTTCGTCTCCCACGTGAAGGAGCTCTTCGCCTCGGGGATATCGAACCCGCCAGACACGAAGCCCGCCTTTGCCCCGCCTTCCGCGATTGAATACTCGCGCACGCGCACGGCGTCCTTGCCGCCATCGGACAGCTGCAGCAGGCAATCCACCTGCGCCGGCGGCAGGCAGCTCACGCCCTTGTAGACCCAGTTCGCGCCCTCGGCCTTCGCCAGCGCATCGACATCCAGCAGCGTCTCCCACGTCGGGCTCGCGCCTGCATAATCGCCGAGGCTCGTGCGCCGCCACAGCCCGCGCTCATGCGCCTCGTCCTGCCAGAAATTGTAGACTTGGCCGCCGCGGATCGACCCGTACGGGATCCGCTCCTTCGACGTCGCGATCGCCAGCGCCGCGTCGTAATAGCCCTGGAAGCGCGGATCGTTCTCCAGCACCGCCAGCGACCGTTCGTTCTGCGACCGCACCCATGCCAGCGCCCGCTCCCCCTCAACCTCTTCCAGATAGAGATGCGCCTCGCGATCGATCGCCTTGGCCGCCACTGGCGCGCTGTCTGCCGTCACTGTCGTTTCCTCCTGGGATGCACACGCCGCCAGCACTGCCGCCGCAACACCCATCAATATAGTGCGCATGTACGAACCTCGTTTTCCGGC
>JAVBYB010000451.1 GCA_030824255.1 bacterium | reverse complement strand
CGCCGGTGACGATTGGCGCGGGCGGGTATGTCGGCTCTGGCTCGGTCATCACGGATGATGTGGCTGCCGATGCGCTGGCAATCGGGCGCGGGCGGCAGGTCTGCAAGGACGGCTGGGCCAAGGCGTTCCGGGACGAAAAGTCCGCCGCGAAGAAGGCGGGAAAGAAGCCGGACGGGGCGGTTTAGGCGGCTTACCGCAACTTGTCCCCCATCACTGACCGTGCGCCCGGCCCAAACTTCTTCAGGCCGTCCTTCGGGTTCACCAGCGCGCATTTCTTCATGCTGAGGCAGCCGCAGCCAATGCAGCCGTCGAGATAGTCGCGGAGGCGGGTCATGCGGTTGATGCGCTCGTCGAGATGCATACGGAAGTTGCGGCTGATCTTCTCCCAGTCCTTCTGCGTAGGCGTGCGGCCTTCGGGGAGCGTGGCCAGCGCCTTGCGGATCTCGTCGATGGAGAAGCCGAGTTGCTGGGCGACCTGCACGAAGGACAGGCGGCGGATGTCGGAGCGGAGATAGCGGCGCTGGCCGCCGCGATTGCGGGCGGGTGTGACGAGGCCCTTGGTCTCGTAGAAGCGGAGGGCGGAGACAGCGAGGCCGGTGCGCTCCGCGAGATCGCCGATGGACATGACCTGGTTGGCGAACGGGCCAGCATGCGCGGATTCCGGCATCGCGAAAAATTCCTTGACCTCAAGTTAGGTTGAGGAATTACGACTCAGACCCAGCAGAAACGCAACCCGCGCGAGACGGGCAAATACGAAGGGTCTGATCATGGCTGATACGGCGACAACCATCCCCGGCGACGAGATGCGCAAGGCGACGCAGCAGACCGCCGGCAAGGCCGTGCTCGAGCATGTGAATGTCACAACATCGGCGGCGCGCGAGACGGCGCAGCTGATGGTGGAGGTGTTCGGCTGGAGCATCGGCTGGGAAGGACCCGCGAAGTCCGGCGGGCGCACGATCCATGTCGGAACGGGTGGAACTTATGTGGCGCTCTACACGCCTCCGGAGGGCCTGACGGCCGCCGCAGGCGAGGGGCAGCCCAACCATGTTGGCGTGTGCGTAAACAACCTGTCAGCGACAGAGACAAAAGTCCGCGCGGCAGGCTACGAGCCTTACGCACACGCCGACTACTTTCCCGGCCGCCGCTTCTATTTTCGCGACAAGGGCGGCGTGGAATTTGAAGTGGTGAGCTATGACTGACGGCGGAATTGCCCGGCGGACGCTGCGGATTCCGGTGCGGGTCGCGGTTGGATCACTTCCGTTGGCGTCATCATGACAAGCGACCAAGGTCATGTAGGCTGCCTGCACAAGTTGGAGGGAAACACATGAAGACGATCGCGCTTTCAGTTGTCCTGGCCACAGCCGCTTTCGCGGGCGCGGCTCATGCGCAAGAAACCTACGTGCCGCATACGCCATTCACAGCATCAGAGCAGGACCGGACAGGCGGCGGGGCAGGCGGGGGATGGGACAACACCAACGGCGCCATCTATCCCGTCAATCCGGCGGCTGAGAGAGCCGTTGAGGCGGGCCTTGCTGCGCTCGAAGAAAAGAACTTCGCACGCGCCGAAGAGGTGTTCGGCAAGGTCGTGCAGCGCAATCCCCGCAACGCGTCGGCCAACTTCTACCTCGGCGCTACCCGGATGGATCTCGGCAAATGGGCCGATGCGAAGGAACATCTTGAAATTGCCGCCAGCAAGATGCCGAAGCATCCCGACCCGAAAAGCCGCCTCGGTGTAACCTATGCCATGCTTGGTGACGCGGCGGGCGCGCAGGCCCAGCGCGTTGCGCTCGTGCAAATGGCAGACGCCTGCAAAGCCAGGTGCAGGCTGGCGCCTTACATCACGGCCGGCATCGAGATGATCGACAAGGCGATGGCCGAGGCGACGCGGAACTGATCTGCGGCGTCGGCCGATTGACCGGCGCGTGACGGGTCAGACTGGCTCAAGCGAGAGTTCGGAAAAGCTCGTCAACGCGTGCGTTGAAGCGGCGCAGGAAATGACCATCTGAGGCTCACAGATGCGGTCCACCGCACAGGAGCCTCCCCATGAAAAGCCTGATCGCCTTCCTGACGTCTTTCCTGACCATCAACACGGATGGGGATGCCGGCGCCCTCCTGCTCCGCGAGCACTAGCTCGCAGGGCACGGGTCGCCTCATCCCCTCAGATGTTCGCCAGCTCTTTCGCGGCTTCTGCGCGCAAGTCCTTTTTGAGGATCTTGCCTGTGGCGCCGCGGGGGAGCGGCTGCGTTTCGAAGCGGAAATAGCGTGGGATCTGAAACTTCGCCAAGCGCGTGGAGAGAAACTCCCGGAGCTCGTCTGCGGTGACAGACCGGCTGATATAAAGCGTCGTGCCGACCTCCTCGCCCAGGCGCTCATCGGGCACGCCATAGACGCAGGCTTCTTCCACCGCGGGATGTTCCATCAGCGCATATTCGACTGCGCCGCAGCCAATGTTCTCGCCGCCACGGATCACGAGATCCTTGATGCGGTCGACGATGAACACGAAGCCTTCTTCGTCGATCACGGCAACGTCGCCGGTGCGGAACCAGTCGCCATCGACGAAGTTCTCGGCGTTGGCTTTCGGGTTCTGGTAGTAGCCACGCATGATCGAGGCGCCACGGATCTGCAGCTCACCGCGCTGACCGGTTGGCAGCGGCTTGTTGTCTTCATCCACCACGCGAACCTGCAGCACCGCCGAGCAGCGGCCTGAGCTTTCAGGCTTGCGCAGATAGTCCGCCGCCGCGATGCCGACGCCGATGGCGTTGGTTTCGGTCATGCCCCAGCCCGTGCCGGGATAGGCCTTCTCGAAGACGCTATCGATGGCGCGCACCTGTTCAGGCGCACGCGCAGCCCCGCCGCCGCCGATCTGGACGAGCGAGGGAAACTTGCGACCCGTGCGGCGCGAGTACGCCACAAGATCGCCCGTGATGGCGGGCGTGGCCGTCATGTGGGTGATGCCCTCGCGCTCGATGATCTCTGCGCCGCGCTCCACATCCCATTTGTACATGAGGATCATGCGGCGCTGAAAACGGTATGACTGCATGAAGCAGGCCAACAGACCCGTGACGTGAAACAGTGGGATCGCCAGCAGCATGGCCGTCTGCGGCGGCGGCGGATCAGCGGCCGGCGGCGTCAGCAGGCCCGTCTCCCACGACGCGTAGAGGTCCAGCTCCCACGACAGCAATGCCGAAATCACATTGCGATGCGTTGAGACTGCGCCCTTCGGATTGCCCGTTGAGCCCGAGGTGAACAGCATCTGCACATCGTCATCCGGCGCGACGGCGATATCCGGCATCGACGTCCGCAGACCCTTCGCCGTGATGTCTGCCCAAGCCGTTGCGTTGGCGGGCAGCGGCTTTGTCGTGCGGGCGGCGATGATGCGGAAGCCGCCCGGCGCATTGGCCTGCGCCGCGAGACGATCGATCCGCTCCTGGTCCGCGATAAGCACTTTCGGCGCAGACAGCGTGAGCCCATACGCCATCTCGTCCGCCGTCCACAGCGCATTGACGGCGATGGCGACAGCGCCGATCGACGTGATCGCCATGTAGCTGAAGATCCACTCGGGATAGTTGCGCATGGCGATGGCGACGTTGTCGCCCTTCTTCACGCCGAAGTCGTTCACAAGCGCATGGGCCAGCGTGGCGGCATGACGGAAGGTGTCCTCGTAGGTGTAGCGCTCGTCCTCGTAGACGATGAATTCCTTGTCGCTGCGCGTCGCCTCGAACAGCTCGCGCAGGTTCTGCGGCGCATTCCTGAACGCGCGGATGCGTCGGCCGATGGCTTCGGTCTCGACCAGTTCGAACGGCTGTCCGGCGGCGGTCAGCTTGGCCAGCGCTTCGTCTCTCGTCACCACTTGGCGTTCCTTCCCGGTCTTCGTGTCTCCGTTCTGCGACGGATAACGCGGCCTTCCCTTACGGCGCCTATGTAGCATACCGATCGTTCAGGGGAAGGCCGCGCAATGTCTCAGATGTCGGGTGTCAGAGGCTCGGGTTGATGAGGAATTTCTCGCCGGTCGACTTCTTGTTGTAGGTGCGGATGGTGTCCGGATCGAGCGCCTCGCGGAGCGAGATGGTCTTCGTGTAGTGGCTCGCGAAGGTGGTCTTGAGTTCGGCGGCCACGCGCGCGCGCAGCTTGCCGGCCTCTTCCATGCCGACCTTCTGCAGGAACGGCGTCAGCAGGAAGCCGCCCACGCCCCACGCCATCCCATAGGCCGCGCCGAGGATGGTCGGCTCAAGGCTAAGACGGCCATAGATGTAGACCTGCTTGTGCTCGGCCGAGCCATAGCGGCTGTAAGCGCCGGGACGGGAGTTCAGCGAGATTTCCATCGCGGCGAGGATCTGGCCTGCGAGCTTGCCGCCGCCGATGGCGTCGAAGGCGAGCGTCGCGCCGGTCGCGGTGATGGCGGCGATCAGGTCTTCCATGAAGGTCGGCTTGGACGAGTCGACGACGTGCTTCGCGCCGATGTCCTTCAGGATTTTCGTCTGCTCGTCGGATCGGACGATGTTCACAAGCTCGACGCCGTCCTTGAGGCAGATCTTGTTCAGCATCTGGCCGAGGTTGGAGGCGGCGGCAGTGTGGACGAGGGCCTTGTGGCCTTCCATCTGCATGGTCTTGACCATCGCGAGGGCGGTAAGCGGGTTCACGAAGCAGGATGCGCCGTCTGCGGCGGTGGCGCCGGCGGGCAGCGGCAGCGCGGCCTTGGCTTTCACGGTGCGATAGGTGGCGTACATCTCGCCGCCGAGGATGGCGACCAGCTTGCCGAGCAGCGCCTGTGCTTCCGGCGAGGAGCCGGCGGCGACAACCGTGCCGGCGCCTTCATTGCCGACTGGCAGGTCCT
>JAVBYB010000368.1 GCA_030824255.1 bacterium | reverse complement strand
TCCCGACTCCCCGTCGACCAGTTGTCCCGACTGGTAAATCGTACGCAGCCCATACGCAAACGGATGTACGGCGAAGTTTCCACGTGACGTGGTGTCAACTGCAAGAATTTGATTATCATTGCAGCATGGCCCGCCTCACGCCGCACCAGAAAGCCGAGCAGGATCTCACCGCCTTCGGCCTCACATTTCCGGAGACCAGCGCCGCGCCGGGCTGGCCGCCGACCCGCGCCCTTTATTTCCGCAAGAAGATGTTCTTCGTCTTCGGCGACCGGAAGGAAGAACCGGGAGATCTCACCATGATCATGAAACTGCCCGTCTCGGCCGGGATGGTTCAGGACCTCTACTTCGTGCGCGAGAGCAAGGGCTGGTTCAGGCAACACGATTGGGTGATCGCGCGCTTCGGTCCCGACGACGATATCGAGGCCGAAATCCCCACACTCAAGGCGTGGATGACACAGAGCTATTGCGCCATCGTCCCGAAGAAGTTTGGAAAGCTGGTGCGCGGCGAGGCCTGATAACCGCCTTAATCACTTGCTTTCACAGAGTTTGGACGGCTGGATTGGCTGTCACTGGATTGTCTCCCCCCGGAGGAATGATGAGAATTTTCAAGCGTGTTGCCGGTTGGGTCGCCGCCGGCCTGTTCGCGGCGAGCGCCGTGGGCAGCCTGGCGCAGGCGCAGGCGCAGACCGTCACCGTGACACAGGCCGCGCCCACTCACACGGGCTGGCCGCGCGACACGACTGACCTGCCGCACGATGCCGACTACACGTTGGGCGAGCTACCCAACGGCATGCGCTATCTCATTCTTCCCAACACCACCCCGCCGCGCCAGGTCGCGATCCGCCTGCTGATCGACGCCGGCTCGATGCAGGAACGGCCGGGCGAGGAGGGCGTGGCCCACTTCCTCGAACACCTCGCCTTCCGCGGCACCACCAATTACCCAGACGGCGAGGTGCAGCGCGTGCTGGAAGGCATCGGCCTGCAGATGGCGGCCGACATGAACGCCTCCACCGGCCCCGACACCACCACCTTCATGATCGACCTGCCGCGCAACAACACGGAGTCGCTGCAGATCGGCCTCGACGTGATGCGCGATCTGGTCAGCGAGATGACGATTGCGTCCGATAAGGTCGATGCCGAACGCGGCGTCGTGCTGGCCGAAGAGCGCGCGCGCGCCGGTCCGGGCCTGCAGGCGGCCACTGGAATGCTGAAGATGCAGGTTGGCGACCATCCTTACGGCCGTCCGCCCATCGGTCTGCGCAGCGTGATCGAAACCGTCACCCCCGCAACCATCCGTGGCTATTACGACGCCTTTTACCGGCCCGACCGCGCCACGCTTGTCATCGTCGGCGATGTCAGCGTTGCTCAGCTTGTGCCGATGATCTCCGCCAACTTCGCTGACTGGCGCGGCCGTGGCGCGCCGGGCAAGGACCCGCTGCCCGTTACGACCAAGCCGGTGACGCCGGATGTCGCCATGCTCATCACGCCCGGCGCGCCGGACACCAGCGTGATGCTGCGCTGGTTCGAACCTTATGCCGAACGCGCCCACACCAAGGCCGAACGTCGTCGCATGCTGGTCGAGATGATCGCCTCGCGCGTCATATCCTATCGCATGCTCGGCATCAATGAAGCGGCGGGCAAGCCCGCCCGCTCGCTCGGCAACGCCTCGTCCAGCGCCATCCATGGCGTCTGGCGCGGGCAGGTGGCCTACTCCTCCGGCGTCATAGACCTGCCAAAAACGATCGAGCTGATGGTCGGCGCCCACCGCCAGGCCGTGGATTTCGGCATCACGCAGGAAGAGCTGGATCGCCAGCGTACGCTCGTCCTCGACGCAACGCGGCGCGAGGCTGAACGCGGCCGCACCGGCACATCAGTCGCGCAGGTCGAAACCGCCGCCAGCTATGTCAGCTCCGACATCCCCTTCATGTCGCTGCAGCAGCAATACGCGCTGCTCTCCGAACAGGCGCCGACGATCACACTGGCTGAAGTCAACGCCATGCTGAAGACGCGCTTCAGCAAGGATACGCCGGTGCTGATTTACAGCGGCAGCAAGCCGCCCGCCGGCGGCGAGCAGGGCCTGCGCGATGCGCTCAAACGCGCCATGGCCGCGCCTGTGAAGGCCTATGTGCCTGCGGCCATCAAGCCCTGGCCCTACACCAGCTTCGGTGCGCCCGGCGCTGTCGCCTCGCGCCAGTATGTCGAGGATCTCGGCGTCACGCTGGTGAAGTTCGAGAATGGCGTGAAGCTCACCGTCAAGCAGATGCCGACCAACAAGGACCTCATCAGCGTCCGCGTGCGTCTCGGCGGCGGCCGTCTCCAGATGCCGATGAACGTGATCGATGCGTCCGACATGGGCCTGTCGCTCTGGTCCTCCGGCGGTCTCGGTAAGCTGACGCCGACCGAACAGGCCCGCACGCTCGCGGGCAAGCGCGCCGCCGCCATCGCGCGCACGCTCGATGACGCGTATTCGCTCGACAACATGAACGTCGCCACGCGCGAGGATTTCGGCCTCCAGATGGAGCTGATGACCGCCATGCTGTCGGACCCAGCCTATCGGTCCGACGACTGGGCCTCGTGGATGCAGCAGGCCGACGCGGCGGATGCCTCCATGCTGATGACGCCCTCGGGCGTGCTCGAGCGCGAACTCGATCGTCTCCTCCATGACGGAGACCTGCGCTGGACGATCAACAACAAGGCCATGCGCGATACGTGGAGGCCTGAGGACTCGATCAAGTATATCAAACCGATCGTCGACAATTCACCGATCGAGGTGGTCGTGGTCGGCGATATCAGCGTCGAACAGGTGATCAGCGAAACCGCGCGCACGCTCGGCGCCCTGCCGCCGCGCCCGCCGTTCAAGATCCCCGCCGAGTGGGTCGATGTCGACTTCCCGGAAGCGGGCACGACCGTGTTGCCGCATGAGGGCCGCCCCGACCAGGGTTACGCCCTCATCGGCTGGCCCACCTATCAGGGCGCCTTCAAGAACATCCGCGAGGAGCGCATCGCCAACGTGCTCAGCCAGATGTTGCGCGACAACGCCACGCGTCTGTTCCGCTCGGAAGGCGGCGCGACCTACTCGCCGATGGAAATCGTCGACATCTCAACCTTCCTCCCGGACTACGGCTTCATCGCCGTGGCCATCGAGGTGCCGCCCGAAACGATCGACGATGTGCAGAACCGCATCCAAGGCCTCGCCACCGATCTCGCCACCTACGCGCAGGCGCAGTCCGAGATCGACCGCATCGTTCAGCCGAGGCTGGAACAGGTGCGCCGGAACATCGTCACCAATGTCGGCTACTGGATGGAGCTCCTGTCCAACGCCCACGACGATCCGGGCGGCATGGAATACATCCGCACCGAGATGAAGGACTATGCCAGCATCACGCCGGAAGAAATCCGCACAGCCGCCCGCAAATGGTTCAAACCCGAAACCGCCTGGCGCCTCAAGATCATCCCCGGTCCCAACGTGCAGTAAGACCGCCTGCAAAGCAGGCGGATCGCGCCATACCTGTTGTCCCACGGACCGTCGGCTCCCGCCCGGCAACGCGACGCCAGCGCGCACCGTCGCCGCTGCGCAGCGAATGCCGGGCAGGAGCCCGGCGGTCCAATGTGCCAATTTCGGGGGAAACACGCTGTCCAAATCCGGAGGAAACAGACGTCCAGATTCGGCCGGGTCTTGAGCCGCCACATAATGGCGGCGTCCACCCCGCCGGAGGGCGCTGCAGGTTCACAGTGCGGGGCAGGACGCAGACGAGCGTGAAAGCCCGGGCGACAGCGCATGGCGCGAAGTCAGGGAGCACGCGGAGGCTGCGGGAACGCCGTGTGGCTCCGCAGCAGACAGACTCCGCGTTTCGAGGGACCAATGGGGCGAACACCCATGGCCTGCACGCCGGCGGCGCCACAACGTCAGGCGGGTGAAGTAATCCGCTGCTCGAGGCTGCCGACAAGACGATCTGCTCGAGGACGCGGGAGCCGCGAACCTTTTTGACTACGCCAATCACGCGGGGCCTCCCCGCGTCCCCGGCCTTCCATTTGCGGCCAGAGCTACAGCGAACCTCCAGATGCACATGCGTCGTGGAGATTTCGGCGTATCTCTGGACCGCCGGGCCCCGCCCGGCAGTCGCCGCAACGCGGCGATCAACCCGCGCCAGCATGCGCCGCAACTGCCGGGCAGGGGCCCGGCGGTCCAGCGCGCTCAAGCCTCCACATCGCCCAGCTCGGCCCACACCACATAGCGCATCGGCCCCGGCGTCTTCGCCTTGAGCGGCCAGCACGTCACCAGCGCAATGCGCGGCGGGCCGCCATCGTGCGGAGCGATGCCCGACTGGTCCCACCGCACCACCTCCGCATGCGTCACATGAAAGGTGCGCGCGCCATCGGCCGTCTCGACACGCACGGCATCTCCCACACGCACATCACGCAGGAACGCAAAGTGCGTGTCCCGATGCGCCGCGAACACCGCAACCCCGCGCGCGCCCGGCTGCACGGACGCCGCCATCAGCGTCGGTCCGAACGCCAGGCTCTCGCCCGCCGCATCGGTCAGCGCCAGCACGTCGCGATTCTGTTCGGGAAAAACGAGTCTGGCCGTGGGCGTGAAATCCGCCCACGGCCAGGGACGCGCCGGATCGCCGGTGGAGAGCTGTCGCTCCCAGGCGCCTGACATGAGGACCTGGGCGACTTGCGCCTTGGCCGGGATGTACAGCGCCTGCGCTGCGATGAGCGCGCCAGCCACAATAATGGCGAGCGCGGAGAGCGTTCGCGTCGAAACGCGAAAGGACTGCAGGACCATCCGTTTCATCACTCAACTCCAGAACCGTACCCGCCACTCCGCCGGTGGGTCAGCGGAGC
>JAVBYB010000154.1 GCA_030824255.1 bacterium | reverse complement strand
CGGCCAGCGTCTGCGCCGGCGCCCACGCGATCTCTTCCGCCGTCAGGCGCGCGGCAATCTCGTCCTTCGTGAACTTCGAAAATGCCTCGTCGAACAAGGCCGTGATCGCCACCGCGTTGTCCCGCCGTGACTTGCCGTCCTGAAAGCGCGGATCGGTGTCGATGCCCGGCAGGTCGAACGCGCGCGCCATGCGCGGCAGGTCTGACTTGCCGGCGCGCGCAACGATGCAGATCCAGTGGTCATCCTTGGTGCGGAAGAAGTTGGTTAGCGGATTGTACGCTTCGGCGCGCGGCCGGGTCGATGCGATGCGGCCGAAGAAGAGCTGGATCGCAAGATCCGTATGCAGCGTATAAAGACCGGTGCGCAGCAGGCTGACATCCACCAGCTGCCCTTTCCCCGTTTTCAGCGCCTGTATCAGCGCCGCATTGATGGCGGCCACGGCGGCGATCGATGTGGTGTGATCGCCCGACGCAGTCCGCACCGGGAACAGCTCCGAGCCCTTGGGCGCTGTCAGCCGCGCAAGGCCCGAGCGGGACCAGAAGCTCGCCACGTCGAATCCCGGCGCGTTGGCGTCCGGCCCCTCGAGGCCGTAGCCCGTCAGGGCGCAGTAGACGAGCCTGGGGTTCCGCTTCGACAGGATCTCATAGCTCAGCCCCGACCGTTCGATCCCGCCGGGGCGGACATTGGTGAGAAACACGTCCGCCGTATCCGCCAGCTTGCGAATGATCTCGCGCCCCTCGTCGGTCCGGGCGTCCACCACGATGGACTGCTTCCCCCGGTTGTCTCCGTCGAAGGCGGGATTGTCGGTGAGATTCTCCTTGCCCGAACCCTTGGTCGGGAAGTTGGAGCGCACCGGATCGCCGCCGGGCGGCTCGATCTTGATAACGTCCGCGCCCCAGTCCGAAAGAATTCCGCCCGCCCCGGGAGCCGCGAAATAGGTAGCGTGTTCAATGACTTTTACGCCCTTCAGCAGCATCCAGACATCTCCAATTGCTTGCTGGCAGCGCGTAAATTCGCCCCAGACGTAAAGATACGTTAACCCGCTTCAGCAATTGTCATTTTTTGCATGAGTTCAAGCCGCTGGAAGGCAGAAGGCTCAGGGAATGACCATCGCAACGATGCGGACCTCACTGACATCGGACGATATCCGCCGCCTCGTACGCGGCGACAGCCCGGAAATGCGCGCCAACGCCGCGCACAAGATCTGCCGCCGGATCGACACGACCGATCTCTCCCCGGAAGACCAGGAAAGCGCGCGCCAGATCCTGGACATGATGTGCGCCGACGCCGCCGTGCTGGTGCGCCGCGCCCTCGCCGTCACGCTGCGCAACTCGCCCAAGCTGCCGCGCGACATCGCCCTGAAGCTGGCGAAGGACATCGACGTCATCGCCGTGCCGGTCCTCAAGAATTCGCCGGTGATCACGGATGAGGATCTCGTCGAGATCGTTCTCTCCGGCTCCTCCGAGAAACAGGTCGCCATCGCCCAGCGCCCGACGCTTGGCGAAGGCCTCACCGAAGTCATCGCGCTCTACGGCTCGAAGGAATCCGTCGAAGCCGCCTCGCTCAACGAAGGCGCCGCCTTCTCCGACGACGCCTTTGCCGGCGTCCTGAAGCGCTTCTCCAACGACAACGACGTGAAGAGCGCGCTCATCTCGCGCACCACGCTGCCGATGCACGTGACGGAAAAGCTGGTGAACCTCGTCACCGGCGAACTCTTCGACCGCCTCGTGAACACCCACGAACTGCCGCCGCAGCTCGCCATCGAGATCGCCTCCGGCGCCCGCGAGCGCGCCACGCTCGATCTCGTGGAACAGGCCGGCCTCTCGACCGACCCCGAACGCTTCGTCCAGCAACTCGCCCTCAACGGCCGCCTCACGCCGTCGGTCATCATGCGCGCGCTGTGCCTGGGTCACATGGGCTTTGTCGAACATGCGCTGGCCGAACTCGGCGGCGTGCCGCGCAACAAGGCGTGGCTGATGATCCACGACGCCGGCACGCTGGGACTCAAGACGATCTTCGAACGCGCCGGCCTGCCCTCGGGCATGTTCACCGCCTTCCGCCTCGCCATCGACATCTTCCACAAGACCGAGATGGACGGCGGCGCGCGCGACAAGGAACGCTTCCGCCAGAAGATGGTGGAGCGCGTCCTAACGCAGTTCCAGGCCATCCCGCGCGCCGACCTCGAATACCTGCTCGACAAGCTCGACGCGCTCGACGAAGCCCGTTCGACCGGCGCGATCGCCGCGGCCTAAAGCCCGGCGCTCTCTTCCAGCCCCAGCGCGATGTTCAGGTTCTGCACCGCAGCGCCAGACGCCCCTTTGCCGAGATTGTCGAGCTGCGCCACGAGACGCGCCTGCTGCGTCGCCTCATTGCCGAAGACGAACAGCTTCATGGTGTTCGTGTTGTTCAGCGCCTCCGGATCCAGCGCCTCGACATAGCTGCCCGCGCCCGCGCGCGCCTTCTGCAGCGCGGCGATCTCGTCCTCGCCCGCCACCTTCACGAAGCGCTCGCCCTGATAGAAGTCAGCCAGCGCCTCGCGCAGCCGCTTTGCCGTCGGCTGTCCGGGGATCGACCACAGCTGCAGCGGAACCTCCACCAGCATGCCCTGCGCATAGCGGCCCACGGCGGGCGCAAACAGCGGCGCGTGCTCAAGCCGCGCATACTTCGTCATCTCGGGCACATGCTTGTGCACCAGCGTGAGGCCATAGGTGCGGAAGGCGTCGTTGGTGGTCTCGGGCGGCAGCGCCTGGAACTCCTCGATCAATCCCTTGCCGCCGCCGGTATAGCCCGACACCGCATTCACCGTGACCGGCGTGGAAGCAGCAACAAGCCCCTCGCGAACCAGCGGCGCCATCAGGCCGATGAAACCCGTGGGATAGCAGCCGGGATTGGAAATCCGCTTGGAGCGCTCCAGCATCACGCGATGCCCGTCCGCCATCTCGGGAAAGCCGTAGACCCATTGCGGATCGACACGGAACGCCGTGGAGGCGTCGATGATCACCGTCGCGGGATTGGTGACGAGCTTCACCGCCTCCTTCGCAGCATCATCCGGCAGGCACAGGATGACGGCGTCCGCCGCGTTCAGCATGTCCGCGCGCGCGGCCGGATCTTTCCGCATGGAAGGATCGATCGAGATCACAGCCAGGTCGCGGCGCTTCTCGAGGCGCTGACGAATCTGGAGGCCGGTCGTGCCGGCTTCGCCGTCGATGAAGACTTTGGGGGTCATACGATCATCCCGTCGATGTAGGCTGGGTTGCCGATGTGCGTGACGGCAAGTGGGCGGTCCTCCGGGACCCTACGTTCTCCGATCGCGAGTCCGCGTGCGCTACCCCGCCGTCGCCATTTGCTTCCCAGAGGTAACTTGTCGGCACCGCCGCCCGCAGCGCCTTGTCGGGGTGCGTTGAACTTAACCCGCCAATATCGGTTTACAAGCGATGCCATCGCGAGCCCCAAAACCAAAAGGGCGCTTCGGTTTCCCGAAGCGCCCTCTCGAAACAGATATCGAGGCGGACTAGCGCTTCGAGAACTGGAAGGACCGGCGGGCTTTGGCCTTGCCGTATTTCTTCCGTTCGACGGCGCGCGGGTCGCGCGTCAGAAGCTTCTGCGGACGCATGGCGGTACGCAATTCCGGTTCGAACTCGACGAGCGCGCGAGCGATGCCGTGACGGACGGCGCCAGCCTGGCCGGTGAGGCCCGAGCCCTTGACCGTGCAGACCACATCCACTTCAGAGTCGCGCTTGGCGGCTTCCAGCGGCTGCTTGATCATCAGGCGCAGCACAGGGCGCGCGAAGTAGTCCACGATGTCCTTGCCATTGACGGTGATCTTGCCCGTGCCGCGCTTCACCCACACGCGGGCGGTGGCGGTCTTCCGGCGGCCCGTGCCGTACGAGCGGCCGTGCTTGTCGATCTTGGCGGCAACCGGCGCTTTCGCTGCGGCGGCCTGAACGTTCAGGTCTTTGATCGAGCTCAGGGATTCAACGGCTTCAGCCATGATCAGGCGACTTTCGCGTTCTTGGAGTTCTTCGATTTGAAGTCCACGACTTCAGGGTTCTGGGCAGTGTGCGGATGCTCGGCGCCGGCATAGACGCGCAGTTTCGAGAACTGCTTGCGTGCCAGGGGGCTTTCGCCCGGCATCATGCGCTTCACGGCCAGCTCGACCACGCGCTCCGGGAATTTCGAAGCAAGGATCTTCGCCGGGGTCGTCGTCTTGATGCCGCCCGGGTGACCGGTGTGGCGGTGATACACTTTGCGGGTCAGCTTGCGGCCGGTCATGGCGACCTTGTCCGCATTGATAACCACGATGTGGTCACCCAGATCGACGTGCGGGGTGTAGTCCGCGCGGTGTTTACCGCGCAGCCGCAGGGCGATGTAAGATGCAAGGCGGCCCACAACGACGCCTTCAGCGTCGATAACCACCCACTTATTCACGGCGTCAGCCGGTTTTACAGAAACAGTTGTCATGCTCCGGCGCGGAGCCTTTCTCGGTCAGAGTTAGGTCTGAAATTCGAACGCTGGCAGCTACAGTCCGGGTTGTTGTTTGTCAACACGCGCGAGCGCAGCGGCAGCAAGTATAGAAAATGCGGGAAAAGCCAAGCAATTCCGAAGGTTTAGTCAGCGCCCCCGCCCCCATCCCCACCGTCAGAACCACCGTCAGAATCGGTATCCTTGTTGGAATCATGCTTCTTCAGGCCCGGAAACGGCCCGCTGGCGTCCGTCGGGACCGGTGTGATCGACCCGTCATTCTGATCCCTGGACTTCTTGTCGCGCTTGGGCGCGCCAAACGCCCCGCTCAGCAGGAAGAAGGGAACGACAGACAATCCGATGATCCCGATGATCATCGCGGTGATGAGAATATCC
>JAVBYB010000063.1 GCA_030824255.1 bacterium | reverse complement strand
ACTCAGATCAGCTTCTTCATCTGGATGGCCATCGGCCTCGTGATCTACGGCCTCCGCTACGCCCTCAAGCGCAAGGCAGCCTGAGACATGACCAGCACGCCACAGGAAGCCCAGGACGTGATCGCCTTCTGGCGCGAGGCCGGCCCGAAGAAATGGTTCGCGAAGGACAGCACCTTCGACATCGCCTTCCGCGACCGCTTCGCGCTGCTTTACAGCCGCGCCTCTCGCGGCGAGCTGGAAGACTGGCGCGTAACGCCCGAAGGCGCGCTCGCCGAAATCATCCTCCTAGACCAATACCCCCGCAATTCCTTCCGCGACACACCATGGGCCTTCGCCACGGACCAACTCGCCCGCGAGGCCACCGATGCCCTCATCGAGTCCGGCCACGACACGCAGATCCCGGAAGACATCCGCCCCTTCGCCTACATGCCCTACATGCATTCTGAATCACTCAGCGATCAGAACCTCTGCGTTGACCTGATGACCGCACTCAACGAGACAAACGCCCACCATGCGAAAGAACATCGCAAGCTGATCGAACGCTTCGGTCGCTTCCCCCATCGCAACGAAATCCTCGGCCGCGACGGCACCGACGAAGAAAAGCGCTTCCTCGCTGAGGGCGGCTACAGCCCGTAAGTGTCTTTAGCCAATCTCACCGAACCGCTACTCGACAGCTCGTCCCCAAGCGCACACACAGGTCATACCGGACGGGCTGACAGACACAACGCATGAGGGACCAACATGAGCGACGCCCAAGGCTTTGACACCCTGCAGATCCATGGCGGCGCGGCGCCTGATCCTGCAACAGGCGCGCGGCAGGTGCCGATCTATCAGTCCACCGCCTTTGTCTTCCGCGATGCAGCCCACGCCGCCGCCCTCTTCGGCCTCAAGGAAGTCGGCTACATCTACTCCCGCCTGACCAACCCCACCATCGCGGCCCTGCAGACACGCATCGCCCTGCTCGAAGGCGGCGCAGGCGCTGTCGCCTGCTCGTCAGGTCACGCGGCCCAGATCATGGCGCTCTTCCCGCTGATGGGTCCGGGCCGCAACATCGTGGCGTCGAGCCGCCTCTATGGCGGCACGATCACCCAGTTCAGCCAGACCATTAAACGCTTCGGCTGGTCGGCCAAGTTCGTCGACTTCGACGACCTCGCCGCCGTGAAGGCCGCTATTGATGACGACACGCGCGCCGTCTTCTGCGAAACCATAGCCAACCCGGGCGGCTACATCACCGACATTCGCGCGATTGCAAACATCACCGATGCCGCCGGAATTCCCCTGATCGTCGACAACACGACAGCAACGCCCTTCCTCTGCCGTCCCATCGAACATGGCGCAACGCTGGTCGTACACTCGCTCACGAAATACCTCACCGGGAATGGCACAGTGACGGGCGGCGCCGTTGTCGACTCCGGCAAGTTCAACTGGTCGGCCTCAAACAAATTCCCCTCGCTGTCCCAGCCCGAGCCCGCCTATCACGGCCTTGTCTTCCAGCAGACCTTCGGGCCGGCCGCCTTCACCTTCCACAGCATCGCCGTTGGCCTGCGCGACCTCGGCATGACGCTGAACCCGCAAGCGGCGCACTACACGCTGATGGGCATCGAAACCCTCTCGCTCCGCATGGCCAAGCATGTCGAGAACGCACAGACCGTCGCCGAATGGCTGGAGACACAACCCAGCATTGGCGCCGTCACCTATCCGGGCCTCAAATCGTCCCCCTACCATGCGCGCGTGGCCAGCGTGGTGCCGAAGGGCGCCGGCGCCTTGTTCACCATCCAGCTGAAGGGCGGCTATGACGCCTGCCTCAAATTCGTCTCCAGCCTCAAACTCTTCAGCCACGTCGCCAATCTCGGCGACAGCCGCTCGCTGGTGATCCACTCGGCGTCCACGACACACAGCCAGCTCACGGCAGACCAGCAGATCGCCGCCGGCGCCGCCCCCGATGTCGTCCGCCTCTCCATCGGCATCGAAGACCCGAAAGACCTCATTGCCGATCTCGACCAGGCGCTCAAAGCCGCCTCCTGATCCAGATACGAAAAGGGCGGCCCCGCGGGGCCGCCCTTCTTTATTCCACGCCTCGCCGGAGACTATTCCGCCAGCAGCGCTTCCATCCGGTCCATGATAGAATTCATGCGCCGCACCACCGCCTGATACGCATCCGGCTTCGTCATATCGAGCCCCGCCTGCGTCAGCAGGATCTGGTGCGGGTGATCCGATCCGCCCGCCTTCAGTACATTGAGGAAGTTGTCGCGCACCTTGGTGTCGCCCGCCATGAACTGCTCGGCAAACCACGTCGCGCCCGAGATCGAGGTCGCGTACTGGTATACGTAAAAGCCCATGTAGAAGTGTGGAATGAAGGCCCACTCCTGTGCGTAGACATCGTCGATCTTGAGCACGCCTTCGTCGTGGCCGTGATAGCGCTTCAGCAGGTCGCCATAGATCTGCGTCAGCACCGGGCCGGTCAACGGCTCGCCCTTCTCCGCCGCGCGATGGATCGCCAGCTCGAACTCGCCGAACATCGTCTGGCGGAAGAACGAGCCGCGCGCGAGCTCCAGCGACGTGCCAAGATAAAAGAGCTTCTCCTCTTTCGTCTTCGCGTTCGCGATCATGTGCTCCTGCAGCAGGATCTCGCTGATGATCGAGGCCATCTCCGCCGTGAAGGTCGAATAGTTCGCCTTCTCGAAAGGCTGGGCCTTGTTGGCCAGCATGGTGTGGATCGCATGGCCCCATTCGTGCGCAAAGGTGGAGAGCGATTCATAGTCATCATTGTGGTTCAGCAGAACATAAGGGTGCACGTCATAGGCCGCGCCGTTGACGTACGCGCCGGACTGCTTGCCCTCCTGCGGATGCGAATGCATCCAGTCGCCGCCAAGGCCTGTGCGCAACATGCCGAGATATTCCTCACCGAACGGGGCGAGGGCTGCGAACGTGATCTCTTCTGAACGCTTCAGGTCGAACACGCCGGTGTTCGCCTCGATGATCGGCGGATAAATGTCGTAGTACCGCAGCTGTTCGATCCCCAGCATCTTGCCGCGCAGCTTGAGATAGCGGTGGAAGGTCGGCAGGCCCGCATTCACCTGATCGACCAGCTGCGTGTAGATTTCCGGCGGCAGATTATTGGCGAACATCGAGGCTTCGAGCACGCCGTCATACTTGCGCGCCTTGGCGCCGAACACCGCCGACTGCACCTGCGCGTTGAGGGTCGCGCCCATGCCGTTCTCGTACTGCTTCCACGCGCCCCAGAAAGTGTCGAACACCAGCTTGCGGTCTTCGCGGTTCGGGGCCTGGCGCCAGCGGGAATAGCCCGCCTGGTCCAGCTTGACTTCCGTCCCATCCGACAGCTTCACCGTTGGCCACGGGATCGAGGCGTTCGCGTAGAGCGAATAGATCTGCTGCGGCTGGCCAAGCGCGAGCTGCGCGCCGGCGAGCAAGGCCTCACCCTGCGCATCCAGCGTATGTGGCGCCATGCGCGTCACGTCGCGCAGCATGGTGTTGAATGGCGCAAGGCCCGGCTCCGCCTTGATGAAGGCTTCAATCCTGTCGGCTCCAACCGCAAGCAGTTCCGGGCTCGTCCACGACATGCTCTCGCCCATGGCGGCCAGCATGGCCTGCACACGGCCGAAGCGCGCCTGCGATTCCGCCACGCGCTGATCCTCGTCGCGTTTCAGGCTGGCATAGAGATAGACCCGGTAGGCCGCCTTCATCGTGCCCGACATGTCGCGATAGACAGCCAGCAGAGTCGCCGCGTCCGTGCCCAGCGTGCCCTTGTGGCGCGGCAGAGCTTCGATGCGCTTCTGGACGTCGGCGAACGCCGTCTCCCACGCCGCGTCATTCGGGAAAAGGTGCGTCAGGTCCCACTCATAGCGGATCGTCTCCGCCTGCGCGGTGGTGACGCCGCCAGCCGATCCCTCGGGCGGCGCCTGCATTTGCCCCGTCGCGCATCCCGCCGCGAGAATTGTGCCTGCCATGACAAACGCCTTCAACCTGATCATTTGGCCCCGATCCTGAACTGGGAATTGTTTACGGACGAACAAGACCAGACGCCGCCCGGATCGCCAACCGGTTCTGCGACCGAAGCAGCAATTACGTCTATTTTGTCAGAGACTGCGCAATCTTCGCCGCCAGCTCCTCGATGCTGTAGGGCTTGGTCAGCAGGTCGGCGTTCGCATCGAGAATGCCGTTATGGACGATGGCGTTCTGCGTGTAGCCCGTCGTGAACAGCACGCGCAGGTCCGGCATCATTTCCAGCGCCTTGTCCGCCAGCTGTCGCCCGTTCATGCCCGGCATCACCACATCGCTGAACAGAAGGTCCACACGCGGCATCGCCCTCAGCTTGTCCAGCGCCATCTCCGGCCCCGACGCATGCACGACCGTGTAGCCAATCTCGCGCAGGCTCGCGACCGTTACCTCGCGCACATGCGGATCGTCCTCCACCAGCAGGATTACCGCATCGACATGCGGGAGTTCGCCAGCTGTGACAGCAATATCGGCGGCCGCCACATCGCCATCGGTGCGATCGCGCGGCAGGTAGATCTTGATCGACGTGCCCTGGCCCGGCTCCGAGTAGATCTTGATGTGGCCGTTCGACTGCTTCACGAAGCCATAGACCTGAGACAGGCCGAGCCCCGTGCCCTTTCCCACCGGCTTCGTCGTGAAGAACGGCTCGAACGCCCGCGCGCGCACGTCCTCTGACATGCCGGGCCCGTTGTCCGTCACCGCGATCAGCACATACTGCCCCGCTGGCACGCCCACATTGCTCGCCGCATAGCGGTCATCCAGATGGCAGTTCGCTGTCTCGATGGTGATCTTGCCGCCGTCCGGCATCGCATCGCGCGCATTCACGGCGAGGTTCAGGAT